>DVJV01000113.1 GCA_018716525.1 Candidatus Ventricola gallistercoris | reverse complement strand
GTATGCCTTGCAGCCCCCTGCTGCTTTATGCACTTTGGGAATTCGGATTACTCCGCCGCGCCGCAGTTCTCGCAGGGCGCACCGGTGATGACCACCTGAGCCTGAGCCAGCGCCTTCGCGGTCTGATCCGGGCAGGAAGAGCCCTTGGAGCCGTGGCAGAGGATGCCGCTCATGCGCTCCACGCAGTAATCAACCGTCTTGCCCTCGCACAGCGCGCCGAACGCATCCGCCGTGCCGGAGCAGCCGCCGAGCACCTTGATGTTGTGCACCGTCATATCCGCCTCGTTGATGGCGAAGGTGATCTGGTTAGAGCACGTGGTGCCCTGGGTCGTGTAGTCAAAGTAGCGGTAGCCTTCCACCTTCTCGCCGTCGGGGCCCGCCTCAACTTCCTTGAGGAGCATGCAGGGCGGCAGAATCGGCGTGGGATCCTCGTAGCCAAGCTCGGTGGGATCAATGCCAGCCTCTTCAAGCGCCGTAGCGACAGCCGCCTTCAGGCCATTGCTGGACATCGTGGCACCGGCCACGGCATCCACAGCCAGGCTCTGCGCCTCGACGATCTGGGGAACCAGCGTCTCAATCGCAGCGCCGCCGATGGTCGGCGTCTCATCCGGCGCATCCACCGTAATGGACTCAACGCCTTCATCGTTGAGCACGACAGTGGCCTTCACGCCGCTCTCGCCATAGCCCTCGCCGGTTCCCTCGTAGGTACCGGCAGTAAACGTCACTTCAGCACAAGCAACCGCAGCCATCAGCACAAGCGCCAGGCACACGCCAAGAATCTTCTTCATAGTCATCTCCGTACTCTCCTTTTATATGATCGCTTTGGGAAAAACCATTACTTCATGTTCTCGCAGACCGTGCCAGAGCAACCGGAGCAGGGCGTGCCGTTGATGATCATCATCGCCTGCTTGATGCCGAAGGCAAGCTGCTGGCCGCAAGAAGAGCCAGACTTCTTCAGATCGCACACGATGTGCTCGAGGATGTCGGCCACTTCCGCAGCCGGACGGCCTTCCGCCATCACACCGATGCCCTGCGTGCCGCCGTTGCAGCCGCCTTCATACACCACATTCTTGAGGATCTGATCTTCGCCGACGATGTCAAACACAACATTCTTGGAGCAGGTACGGCCATCGGTCGTGAACTTGAACGTGCGGGTTCCTTCCGGCGCATCGCTGGCGGTGATCTCCTCGATCAACTTGCAGGGCGGAGCGCTGGGGATCCACTCATAGTCCTTCTGCTTCTCCTCTTCAGCCAGCACGCCGGCCACGGGGGAAAGCATGCTCATTGCAGTCACACCGACGCCGACCTTCATGACATTGCGCAGAAAATCGCGGCGGTTCTGAAGCTTGTTCTCCATCATATCATTCTCCTCCATCTTCTGACATTCAAGATTGTGGCCGTTCCGGTGGGGCAACGATTTGTTTGCCTCTTCATCCGACCATCTTGTGAAGAGAATAACAAATTTTTATGACGATTCTGTGTTTTTTTTCGACCTTTTCTATGTTAGAATATCAGGGTGCATCAATGACACGGTTTGATACTGGAGAATGACGATCATGAAAAAGATTTTGATTGCAGATGACAATTTGCAAATTACCAAAGTGCTCAGTGAATTTGCCAAAAAAGAAGGGTTTGAGCCCGTTGTCGCCCAGGACGGGGATACCGCTCTCTCCCTTTTTCAAAGCGATACCTACGCCGTACTCCTGCTGGATGTGATGATGCCCGGCATGGACGGTTTTTCTCTCTGCCGCGAAATCCGGCGAACCTCGAACGTGCCCATCATCATGATCACCGCACGCAGCGAGGATTACGAGCGGATCATGGGGCTTGACATCGGCGCGGACGATTACATCGTCAAGCCTTTTTCAGGCGGAGAGGTCATGGCCCGTGTGCGCGCTATCCTGCGCCGGGTGGAAAACGGCGCCGCGCCCGGATCGAAGGCCCGCACCATCACCATTGACACGCTGACCATTTCGCTGGATGACGCCACCGTCACGCTCAACGGGCAGCCCATCGCCCTGACCCGCAAAGAGCTGGAAATCCTCTACACGCTGGCGGAAAACCGAGGCAAGCTCTTTTCCCGCGACACCCTTCTGAGCCTGCTGTGGGGGTATGACTACTACGGCGACAACCGGACTGTGGACAGCCACGTCAAGCGCCTGCGCGCCAAACTGGATGTGCTGCCCCATCCAACCTGGCAGATCAAGACCATTTGGGGCATGGGCTACAAGCTGGAGGTCGCATCCCATGAATCATAAGCTCACATGGCGTCTGATCTGCAACTTTGCCGCAGTGCTCCTTGCCTTTTCCCTGCTGGTGGGCCTGCTGTTCAGCAGCCTGTTCCAGGCGCGGACGCGGTCAATCTATCTGGAAGACCTGCGCGCCCACGCGCTCTCCATTGCGGATACCATTTCACAGTTTTCCCAGAATTACCAGTCCGGCCTCTGCCGGGGCGGCGGCTTCAAGGCCTATTTCCGCTTTATCGGCGACGTGGCCAGAAGTGAAATCTGGCTGGTCGACGCCCAGAACCAGCCCGTCATGCTCGATGAACAGATTCCTTCCTCCCTGGAAACCGTACTGCCGCAGGGCTATGAGGAACTCGTGCAGAGCGTCTTTGCCTCCGGCGATGTCAAGACGCTGGCGGCCGACGCCTCTTCCCGCATGGGCGATCTCGTCGTCGGCTGCCCCGTTCATGACACCGAGGGCAATGTGATCTATGCCCTCCTGCTGCGCCGTCCGCTGAACAATCTCGACCAGATCTCCCATGATGTTCCCCAGACCCTGCTGCTGTGTCTTCTGTTCGCCCTCGCGCTGGGCGTGCTTTTGTCCATTCTGCTCAGCCACCGGTTCATCATGCCGATTCACCAGATGATTCACGCAACACAGATGATGATGGCCGGCCAGTATGACATCTCCACCGGCATCACCCAGCAGGATGAGCTGGGTACGCTTGCCCGGCACATCGACGCGCTTTCCGCACGCCTGCTGGCCGCCAACCGTGCCCAGCAGGAACTCGACTCCATGCGCACGGAATTCTTTTCCAATGTGTCCCATGAGTTGCGCACGCCGATCTCTGTGCTCAAAGGTTCGCTGGAGGTGCTCAGCGAGGGGCTGCTCACCGACCCGGAGGAAGAACGCGCCTACTGCCGCCAGATGCTGGCAGATGCCAATCACATGGAGCGCCTGGTCAACGATTTGCTGGAGCTTTCCAGGCTCAAAGACAGCCACTTCCAGATTCACCTGGAGCCCGTCAATCTCATCGATATTCTGCAAGAGACCATCCGCTCCATGCACCCGAAGACGACCGTCAAGCGGATTCGCATCACGCTTTGTGGCGACACGTCTCTCTGCCCCATGCTGGGCGACTACGGACGCCTTCGCCAGCTCTTCACCATTTTGCTGGACAATGCCATCAAGTTTTCTCCGGAAGACAGCAGCGTGACGGTCAGCATCTCCCAGGCAGAGCGGTGCACCGTCAGGGTGCAGGACCATGGCTGCGGCATTGCGCCCGAAGCGCTCCCCCATATTTTTAACCGCTTCTACCGTCAGCATTCCAGCGCCAACTGCACCGGCACCGGATTGGGATTGCCCATCGCCCACGAAATCGCCCTGCGCCACCAGTCCGAACTGGTCTGCACGAGCGTCTTGGGAGAAGGCACCTGCTTTACCCTCTCCTTCCCCATACAAAAAAACGGCCCTTCTGAATCGTGACCATCTGTCTGTTTTTTCGCGCTGTGCACGCCGAACGCATGGTTGCCGGAATGCGTGACGCCTCTTCGCCTTACGCGCTCAAAATCCGTTCGGGCTTAAATCCACAGCAAACAAAAAGCCGTTGCAGGAGCACCAAGTCCTGCAACGGCCATTTTGATGGCATCAAAAGCATCTCACTTGAGGCAAAGCGCGCAAATGCGGGCCAAACCGAAAGCGGCGCACACGGCATGACAAGGAAGCCAATCTCTGAAAATACGCCATGCACAGCCTGCCGGGGCGCATTTTAATCCCACTCGTCTTCCTCGTCGTCAAACGGCGCCAAGCCTTCCTCCATTGGGCCGCCCAGCACCTGGCGCGCCTGGCCGGAGGGCAATTCGCTGACATCGGACAGGCGGCGCGCGATGGTCTGGCTATGCTTCTGGGCATTCTCAATGTCGTCGGACGCCTGACGGAGCTTTTTCTGCGTCCGGCTGAGCAGGTTGGCAAACCCTGCAAAATCCGTGCGCACCGCACCCAGCAGCGCGGTAATCTCCCCCGTGCGCTGCTCGATGGCCAGCGACCGAAAGCCCATCTGCAAGCTGGTGAGCAGCGCTGCCAGCGTCGTAGGACCGGCTACGACCATGTGGCTTTCACTTTGAATGCGCTGAACCAGACCGTTGATGCGCAAAATTTCTGCAAACAGCCCTTCATTGGAAAGAAACAGCACCGCGTAATCCGTCGTATATGGCGGTGCGATCAGTTTTTCCGACATTCGCCTGGCGTGCATGCGCACGGCTGATTCGAGCATGTTGCGCGCATTGTCGACCTGCTGACGCGTTCCGCTCTCCAGCGCGGTGCGCAGCTCCTGGTATTCGCGCATGGGCAGGCTCGCGTCGATCGGCAGAAAGACGGTGTGATCGTGATCCTGTCCCGGCATAACGACCACGTAATCCGCCGCCGGTTCCCCATCGGGCCGCACGCTGGCATGCTGCGCATATTGCTGCGGAGCAAGCATCTGTGCCAGCAGCGTGCCCAGCTGCGTCTCCCCCACGATGCCCAGCGGCTGTGTGCCGCCCAGAATCTTGCCCAGCTCGTCTACGCTGCCCGCCAGCGATTTCATGGCGTTCAGGCTTGCCGTAACCTGCTCCAGTTTTCTGGCAACGGTGGAAAAGGAAGCCTCCAGCCGCTGGTCGACGGTGGCATTCAGCTTTTCATCCACCGTCAGGCGCATCTGCTCAAGCTGGCTGCGGTTCTCCTCGCTGATGTGTGCCAGGCCGCTCTCAATGGATGCGCGCATCCGCTCCATCCGCGCATCATTGCCTGCAAGCCTGTCGTCAATCGCCCGGGATACGCCGCCCAGCCGCTCTTCATACGCGTCCAGCCGTCTGTCCATCGTCTGGCGCATGTGCTCCATGCGCTCTTCCCCCTGCCGGTTAGAGGCGCGCAGCTGCCCGCTCAGCGCATCCATATGCCCCTGCTGGGTGCGCAGCATTTCGCCCATCATGCGCGTCACCGATTCATTGACGCCCTGCATCGCCGCGTGAATCTCCTGCCTTGTGGCCGTGCCGACTTCGCTGACGCGCTTATCCGCCGTATCCAGCCGCTCGGAGACGCCGCAGGAGATTTCCCGCACCTGGCGCTCCGCCTGCTTCGTCCTGCGATACAGCACAAACAGCGTTGCCAACGTAAAGACCACCAGCAGCAGGCACAACACCACCACCGCCAGCAGCAGATACGCCGATGTACCCGTAAATAAATCCATGATCCGCACCCCGTTCTCCTCCCGGTCCTGTGGCGCACGGGAGACAAATATGTTATAATGAATCCGCCTTACGGCAGAGGAGGTTCACAACAATGGCCCAAAAACGCAGAAAAGAACGGATGATGAAGCGCCGTCAGCGCCGCATCACTGCCCTGTGCATCGCCGGTGGCATCGGCGCCATGCTGCTCAGCCTGGTCATCTGCCTGCTTCTGTTTGACATCGGCGGGGATGAAGTCGCCGTATCCGCCCCGGCGAGCACGGCACTGCCCTACGATGCCACGCAGCCCTTTTCCATCAGCGACCTGACAGCCCAGCAACTGACGCAAATCCGTTCGGAAGGGCGCATCAGCGTCAGCGATGGCCCGCGCGGCGTGAGCGTTGGCGACACGCTCGATGAGATGCTCACGCACTTTCCCTCTTCCTACACCGGCGCACAGCCCAGTGAAGATGAGCAGATTCTCTACTGCGCCGATTATTACGAAAACCAAAACGGCATCATGACCGTGCTGCCCCCCCGCGGGCTGATGACGGTGGAAAGCCGCAACATCGTCGTAACACTCCTTGCCCCGACATCCGCCTACCCAGCCGGCACGCGGGATCAATACGGCGATTACGAGCACGTCTACTGCATCTTCACCATCGAGCCGGAGAGCATGACCATCTCGCGCATTGAGCTGGGCATTGACCAATAAATGCTTTTCCATTATAAGGAAAGGATGCACGCTTGTCAATTGATGCATAACATCCTCTTGGCTGAATTTACCCGGCACAATGGGCACAGATGCGCTGCTTTTCAATTTGCTTGCAGGCATAAGCGCCGGTTTCAATGCAAATCGCTTTAAGCCTTTGAGCAAAGAAGAAAACCCAATGGAGGCACATGCTCAGGCAGGGCCCCATGCGTTGCCAACCTTGCCAAAAAAGCTGCCCATGCCTGCGATGGACAAGTGCTTTCAAATGCCGGATTTTAAGCAAGGCAGGATAAATCCCCCTTTGTTCCGCTTGACGGGAACAAAGGGGGATTGTTGTTTTACGCTCAGCGGTCGGAGGTATAGGTGATGTCGCTCTCCTTCACCCAGGCACGCCAGGGCGTTTCATCCTGGATGAACTGCACCTGAACCCAGCCATCCTCCACACAGATCACGGCAACCTGATCGCTCACCATGCTCTGCTTGCTCTTGCTGTACAGCGTGCCCGGTCCGTCACGGAGTGTGGCATCCTCTGCAACGGTCGCGATGCGCGCATCGGCGATATCCCCTTCCTCGCGCACCTGATCCAGATCAACCGTTGAGGCATCAAACCGTTTAAGGCCCGTATAGACCCGCCGCAGCATTCCACCGTAGGAAACCTCGCACTGCAGCCATGCGACCTTATTGTTATCATAAGCAACGCTGTAAATGCGGATATCCTCGCCCTTTACCCGGAATACGCCCATGTCCGTAAAGGAAGTTGAAGGGCCCGAACGGGTTGCCAGATCCTGCTGGGCACGCCCGGTAACGTAAGATGCTTTCTGCACAGCGGGCGTCAGCGCCTCCCCGCACTGCGGACAGTACGTATACTGGGCATCCGTTGTCTGAAAGCCACAGTTGGCGCATGTTCTGACCGTTTCACGCGCAGCACCACAATACGGGCAGAACGAATAGGATGCGCTGCAAGTCTTTGCGCAGACAGGGCATTGCCAGGTAGCCTCGTCGGCTACCGCGACACTCAGCATGCCAAGCAGCACACACACGGCCAGGCAAGCCCAGATGCGTCTGAATCTCATCGTCAAACCCCCTTTTTTGCATTCTTACAAATCTACGGCACTTCTGCAGCAGCGCAGATAATACGCATACGGAAGTACCGCTTCTATTATAGGAGATCCCGCTGCCAAAGGCAAGAGCCTTTGCAAAAGCCGGAGGAATGGGCGACGCTTTACTGGCCTGTCCTTTTTTTGAAAAGGCGCTCAGGCTGACAAACAAAAAACACCGGTCTTACACATAAGACCGGCCAGGCTGTCAAAAAA
>DVJV01000112.1 GCA_018716525.1 Candidatus Ventricola gallistercoris | reverse complement strand
ATGCGAAAGCGGCCCCAGGTGTAAACCATGTAAAAAGAAAAGCATCCTTTTGCGCTCAGGCAAAGGATGCGTAAAGAAAGTGCACGCGCGCTCACCACGTCGCGCAGAAGCCCGTCACATACCAGGTATCCTTTTGCAGCGTATACTGGCAGTTTTCGCGGGTGATTTCCGCCTCCGGCACCACGGACATGTTGTAGTAGTCGCGCTTGGGCGTGGCGTCGTAGCGGTAGTTGATGCGCCGCACGCTGGAATTGAGGTTGCCCTCGATCGTCGTCAGCTCGTAAACATCGTCCCCCAGCGGCGTCACGCTCTCCACAATGGCGATGTGCGTGTACGGCGTGGAGGCGCGCACACCGTATATGACCAGGTACCCCGGCTTGGGCACGGCCCCTTCGGTGCCGGAAAGCCACCGGCCCTGCTCCTCAAAGGCCAGGTACACGTTGCCCACGCGCCCCTCCATCGCGCTGATGCACGCCTCCGGGGCGACCTGCACCCCCTGCTTGTAGCGGATGAGCTGCATGCCGCTGTGATAGGCGCAGTAGAGCTGGAATACCGAGCACCAGCCGATCTCCCGCTCATCCTGATAGTACCAGTGGGTATACCCGTTGTTTTTTGGCAGCTTCTCCCAGTTGTTTTTCTCAAACTCCGCGCGCGCGGTGAGCACAAAGTTGCGCGCCGCCAGCGGCATCTCCTCCGGGAATGTGAGATCATACGTCTCAAGCTCCCCTTCCGCCTGCGTGGGAATCGCCGCCGGGGGCGTCTTCATGTTCACAGGCGCCGTATCGGCCGACGCGCACGCCGCCATGCCCACAAGCAACAGCACACCGGCACACAGCCGCCGGATCATTGCACCTTTCATTCGTCTTGTCCTCCCCAATCAAACGCCGGGCTGCCGCCTGATCTTCCTTGCAGCAGCCCGGCGTCCGGTGATATGATCAGTCGCCCATTTCAAGCGTCACTTCGCCGCTGAGATCCAGCAGCTTTTCTTCGCCATTGGCCACGGCGAGCACGCGCCAGCCTTCGGCATCCGTTCTGATGGTGTAGCGCGCCTTGCTGGGCGATACGCGCTCGCTGCGCACGTCAAAGCAGGCCTCGCCGATGAACAGCCGCTCGATCACCCAGCCATCCCAGCCGATGGGCGTGTGCGGATTCCACCGGATCACCTTCGCCCCCGCATCCGGCTGCACGCCAAACAGGTGGCTGACCAGCGGCCAGACAAAGCCCGCCGCCGCTTTGGCCTCCAGCAGCACGCCCGGCGCGGCCTTCTGCGTGCGCAGCGCGCCCGGCAGGCCCGGCAGCTCCCGCTCCGCCATCTGCATCAGGCAGCCGATCATCTGCTCCACATGGCCCTGCGCGCCGTGCCACAGCGCTGCCTCCTCCAGCGGCGCTTCCGGGGCAAGGGGCGCTTCCTCGGGCACGGGCAGGCCCTCCAGCGCCGTGCACATCTCCGCGTCATCCTCGCAAAGCAGGCGCAGAATGTAGGCCTGACCCTCCAGCGCGCGGCGCAGATCGCCGAGCAGCTGCGCCTGCACATCGGTAAAGCCGCGCGTGCTGCGGCGCAGATAGCTCACGCACAGGCCCGTCATCGGCAGCATTTCCTTGGCAAAGGCCGCATTGCCGCTCCAAAGCAGCGTTCTGTGCACGAGCGCAACAAACTGCGCGCTCTCGCGCACGCCGCCCACCTGCTTCACGCGCCCGCCCAGCGACACGCAGCGTGCCAGGCGTCCCGGCGCAAGCTGCGCCGCCTCGCTCACGCGCACCAGCGTGCGCAGCATCTCCATCACGCGTGCCACGCCGCCCTGCGGCAGCAGCGCAGAGAGCCCCAGCGCCCAGTCATCCCCATAGAGCACGGGGTGCTCCGGCAGATCGGCGCACAGCGCCATGCCGCCGCCCGGCAGCGCGCGCGTGAGCCAGTCCTCGCACACCTTCGCCCAGTTAAAGCAGCGCATGAGCATGGATTCGGGAAGCGATGTCTCGCTGAGCGCCAGGTGCTCCGCCATGCGCGTCTGCTTGCACGCGTCAAGCGCCTGCGCTTCGCTGCGCAGCGTTTCAAGCGCTTCCTCCGCCTTCGAGCGGGAGGCAAAACCGCCCGCCACAAACAGGCGCATAGTGGCCTGTCCGCCAGCCGCCACGCGCAGGCGGTAGAACAGGCGTCCGTTGATGCCCTTGCCCTGCGTGTTGCCAAAGCCGTACACCGTCTGCGGCAGATCGGCCTGCAAGACGCGGTTGCCCTTGTCTGCGCCCCACACCGCGTGCCAGGGGTTGCGGCTGTCGCGCGCGTAGAAGGCCTGCGTCTGCTCGTCGTATTCCCCCACGTCGCGGCCCAGCTCCAGACCATCCTCCCCGCGCGCCGCGGCAACCGTCAGAATGTCGGTGCGCACGGTGAAGGAGACCTCCGCCATGCGCGGCGCGGAACGCAGGTTCTCGATGGTCAGCTCGATCACGCAGCCGCCTATGCCGTCGGCGATGAACTGGCGGCGCACCACGTGCAGCTCTTCCTTCTGCATCCGGTAATGGAAGGCCGTGGCCGTCGGGCTGAGCTCGCAGGCATCGGCCTTGAGAAGCGGCACGTCGTCAATGGCCAGGAAAAAACCGTCGCAGACCTTCTTCTCGCCGGCCCACAGGCCGCCCATCTCGCCGGGGATGGCGTACCCCATGTCCGGGAAAAGGCCGTTCTGCGCGCCGATGAGCACGGCGGCGTTGCCCGCCGTCACGGCGGGGGACTCGAGGTGATCGTAGCGATAGACCTTGTATGCGCTGAGCATAGGCGTTCCTCCCATCAGTCGTCTATTGGTCGCAAGCGGAGGCGGGGAATCAGCCCCGGACAACCGCTTCCACAGTCTTCAAAATCAACCGGATATCCGCTGCGGGCGAGATCTCCCGCAGGTATTTCATGTTCAGCTCGATCTTGGCGGGCATGATCTGCTCGATGTACATGCGCTCCGGGTCCTGCGCCGCGTCGAGCAGGTCGTTTTCATTCCGGTAGGCGATGGACGCATAATCCGTGATGCCGGGCCGCACCAGCAGCACCTGCCGCTGGTAGGGCGTGTACAGCTCCACATAGCGCGGCACCTCGGGTCGGGGGCCGACAAAGCTCATCTGCCCGCAGAGCACATTGATCAGCTGCGCCAGCTCGTCGAGCTTGGTCTTGCGCAAAAACGCGCCCACGCGGGTGATGCGCCTGTCGTTTCCGACGGTGATCGCCAGCCCCTTTTTGTCGGCATCGACCACCATCGAGCGGAATTTGAAGATGCGAAACGGCTTTCCGCCGCGCCCCACGCGCACCTGCCGGTAAAACACGGGGCCCGGATCGTCGATGACGATCGCCAGGGCGATGATCAGATACAGCGGCCAGAGCACGCACAGCGCGACGGCAGAGACGGCGATATCCATCATCCGCTTGAGCACAAGCCTGCCCCGCCGCTTTGAAAGCACCTGCTCAATGTCCATGGGTCGTGCATTGGATTGATTTTGCATTGGTGTAACCCCTGCCAATTCCGGGCGCGGCGAACGCTCACACCCTGTCAAATACGTAGCTGAAGAGCCAGCACATGAGGAAGGCCTGCCGGTACTTCATCAGCCCCAGGCGAATGGCCAGCCTCGGCTTAAAATCCGAAAGGCGGACCCCGGCAAACAGCCCGCTGATGTGCGGCATGTTCATGAACACCCGCGCGCGCTGCACGCGCTCAAAAAAGGCATACGGCGTGCCGGGGTAGCACAGGTTGCGCACGGTGTTCACCGCCATCTTGCGCCGCCTGATCCGCATGCGCTCCATGCAGGTCGGGTTGGATGAAAGCAGCGCTTCCAGCGCGGCGTTGGACAGGTCGTAGGACTCGGGCACATAGGGGCTGAACCGCTTGGTGACGCTGCCCCCGTGGAAGCGGTAGTGGTAGTACGCCTTGTCCACGGCCACCGCCGAGCGCGCATCGAGCATGCAGGTGACGATGAACAACAGGTCCTCCGCGTAGCGGATGTCCGGCCGGAAGCGGTGCCCGCCGATGACCGCGCGCCTGAACAGGTTGCGCGGCGTGTAGCCCGACAGCGGCAGCTCGTCCGAATCGGTGGGCTTTGAAAGCATCGCGGGGATCAGCACATCGCGGATGGCCTGCCCCTCAAAGCGCGTGCCGTCGTCAAAGCCCAGGGGCACATCCTCGCGCCGGCCGGGCCTGTCCTTAAACACGCGGCAGAAGGCGATGTCGGCATCCGCCGCCTGCGCGGCCTCGTACAATCGCGCATACATCTGGGGCTCGACCCAGTCGTCGCCGTCGCAAAAGCCGATGTATTCCCCCCGCGCCGCGTCGATGCCCGCGTTGCGCGCGGCGGAAACCCCCTGGTTTTCGGAAAAGGCGATCACCTGCACGCGCGGGTCGGCCTGCTGGGCCGCGCGAAGGAGCGGCAAAGACCGGTCCGGGCTGGCGTCGCACACGAAGATCAGCTCGATATCGGCAAGCGTCTGCGCGCGCAGCGTTTCGATGCACTCGGGCAAATACGCCTCGCAGCCGTACACCGGCACGACGATGGATACCTTGGGTTGCATGGCGCGCTCCTCCCCGCTCACGCTTCTTCCGCCGTGCGGCGGGACAGATCCGCGCGCCACAGCGGCGCCTGCACCAGCAGGAACGTGCAGCCGATCACGGAAAACGGCGCATAGACCGATTCGAACATGCCCACCAGGATAAACACCGTGCAAAACGCCAGCGGCGTGGCCGCATACGGGCTGCTTCTGCGGTGCATCCAGTAGTAGCGCAGCGCCCGCACGAACGAGAGCGCCGTATATGCGCACAGCAGCAGCCCGGCGATGAAGCCGTTGTTGTAGGTGACGCCGAAGAACGCGTTGTGCGCGTTGTAGAGCCTGTCGCCCGCGCCATC
The DNA here is from genome assembly GCA_018716525.1 of Candidatus Ventricola gallistercoris. GTDB lineage: Bacteria > Bacillota > Clostridia > Christensenellales > Aristaeellaceae > Ventricola > Ventricola gallistercoris. The sequence goes on along the minus strand of DVJV01000112.1, from coordinate 11,687 downwards.
CTTCTCGACCCACTCCTTGACGACGCTTGACTCATGCCCATTCCACGTCAGGTGATCGAGTATGGTCATCCAGATGCCCCAGCGGTCGCTGGTCAGATCATCCATGGAGATGTGCTTGTCCTCCGGCTTGGGCACGGTGATGGGGTTGCCATACGTCTCGTGGTTGTACAGCGCCAGCTCGTAGTCGCCCACGGCCGCCTCGTACACCTTATCCATCGTGATGCGCACGCCCGCGATGCCCGCAAGCACGATGAACACCGCCAGCAGCGCCAGCAGGCGCGCCGGATGCTTCGCCGTGCCCGCGATGATCGCGCCCGTGAGAATGACGACGACGCCCACAAACGCCAGCAGGCCCGAGCGCGAGAGCGTGAGCAGCAGCGTGAACGCCGCGAGCACGCCCAGCAGAAAATAGGCCAGCGCCGCCTTGCGGTGCCCCTGCGTAAAGCTGGCATAGGCGAGCAGCAGCGCGCTGGTGGCCATGACGATGCAGCACATGGACAGGCAGTTGGCGTCGTAGAACACGCCCTGGTAGCCCGGATACCCAAACGTTACCGGCACGGTCGCATACGACCAGACCAGGAAGGGGAGCACGGCGAACACCGCGCCGCGCAGGATGGAGCGGAACGTCGATTCATCGTCCCGCGAGGCAAACACCGAGAACACGACCGGATAGCAGATGAGCAGCGGCACGCTCTCGGGCAGCCAGTCCTGATAAAACAGGCCGGAGATGACCATCATTCCGTGCAGCGCGAACCACAGCCCCACCATGCCGCGGTGGAAGCGCACGCGCGCGCGTTTGCCCGGCGTGCGCGCCGTCAGCGTGACAAATGCCAGCAGGATCATGCCAAAGAGCACAAAGACCATCCAGCGCATCGGAAACTTGCGCTGGGTGAAGAGGACGCAGTACCCCTCCAGCGCAAAGAGCGCCACGGTCAGAAGCCTGGCATCAAAGATCTCGTTGAATATACCCGTCACCCGGTCATACAGGTTGAGCATGCCGGTGCCGTCAATGCCTTGTTTGCGCATGTCGTCTCCTCCAGTGATCCAAACCGCCCCGCTCTTCAGCGCCGCAAGGCGTATGCCTGTATCGCCTCGCGGTACACCGCCTCGGTGCGCATGGCGTTCTTTTCCCACGTCAGTTCGCGCGCCGTCTCCATGCCCCGCGCGCGCAGGGGGGCGTAATCCGCCCGCCGCTCAAAGACAGCGCGCATCACGCGCTCCACTTCATCCGTATCGCCTGCCGGCACGAGAAAGCCGTTTTCCCCGTCCCGGATGGTGTCCTCGATGCCCTCGCCCCTGGCGCCCACGGCGATGCAGCCCGCCGCCATCGCCTCGATGTAGACGATGCCGTACCCTTCGCCCCAGCTGGGCAGCACAAACAGGTCGCTTTGCGCCATGCGCGAGAGCACCTGCTCGTGGGGCAGGCCGCCGGTGAGCGTCACGCGCGCCTCAAGCCCCAGCTCCTGCACGCGCGCGCGAAGCTGCGCTTCCATCTCGCCCACGCCGACGATCGTGAGCGTGGCATCCTCAAACGCGGGCGCCAGCCGGGCAAACGCTTCAAGCGTTCTGTCCATGCACTTGCGCGGCTTGAGCGTGCCCACGGAGATCACCGCCCGCGGCCGGTTTGTGCGCACCTGCGGAATCTGCGAAAGATCCACCCCGTTGGGCACGATGTGCGTGATGCGCCCCTCGCCCCGGTACGGCGCCACGCGCGAGAGCAGCAGGCTTGAAACCGCCATCAGCGCATCCGCCTCGCGCGCGATGCGCACATTGCGCTTCCAGGGCTCCCTGCCCGGAATAAAATAGTGAAACACATCCGTGCCGTGCACCGTCAGCGCCAGCGGCACGCCCAGCGCGTGCGCCACACACAGCCCCGCGTGCCCATCGCGCGGAAGCATGTGCGCGTGCACGATGTCAAAGGGGCGCTGCGCGTGCAGCCGCCTGGCCACAGGCAGCGCCGCGCGGTACAGCAGCGCGCCGCCCAGCCGCTTTTCGCCCGCGTTGCCCAGCGTCAGATACCGGGGATAATACACGGGAATGCCGTCGATCACGGCCTTGCGCGGCGTACCCCGCGCGACCTTCGCCTGCGCGGGGCGCAGCTTCTCCATCAGCGGCGTGACGCCCACGCAGGAGATGACCACGACCTCGTGCCCGCGCGCGCGCAGCGCCCGGGCCTGATCGTGCACGTAAAAGCAGTATGGCGAGGCATCCGCCTGCCGGTGGATCATCATCAGGATGCGAAGCGGCCTGTTTTCCTGCGCCATGCGGACACCTTCCCCGAAATTTCTTTTTCAGTCACGCCGCCACGCGCCGCTCAGCGCGCATCCGGCGCGGCCTGGTAAAGGGCCATCCACCGCTTTGCGATTTCCGGCCACGCATAGGCCGCGGCGCGCGCCACGCACCGCGCCGAGCGCGCCTCATAGTCCTGCAGCACGTCGCCCAGCCGCTTTGCCTGCTGGGCCACATCCCCGCAGACCACGCTGTAACCGACCTCCCCTTCCGGGAACTGGCCGTCAAACCCCTGGCCGCGCGTGTAGAGCACGGGCACCCCCTGGCTCATCGCCTCCAGGTACACCATGCCAAACGTCTCCGCCGAGGAGGGCACAAGCAGCACATCGCAGTCCGCATAAAACGCCTTCATGGCCTCCATGCCCTGCACGCGCCCGGCAAAGCGGTCCTCCGGCTGCATGGCCGCGCGCAGCTTTGCCTCCAGCGGCCCGCTGCCGCAGGCGTGCAGCACATAGCGGCGGTCCCCCGCCGCCTGCGCCGCGCGAACGGCAGAGAGCGCATCCAGCGGGCGCTTGCGATCATTGAAAAGGCCCGCAAAGCCCACGCGCACGGGGCCGCCCGGCGCGCGCCGGGCATGGCCATCCAGCCAAGCCGGGTCGATGCCGTTGGGGATGACCGCCGTGCGGCTCCTGAGCGCCGCCCCTTCGCCCGCGCGAAACCAGCCGCGCAGCACCTTTTCCCGGCTCACGTCGCTCAAAAACACGATGGCCTGCGCCCCCCGCAGGATGCGCCGGGCCATCGGCCGCAGGTGCGGCTCGTATTTCCAGATCGCCTCGATATCGCTGTATCGCAGCGTGACCATGTAGGGGATGCCCGTCTGGGCGCTCAGGCGGCGGGCGATGGAGCCGTCGGTAAAGAGCGTATGCGCGTGAATGAGCGTCACGCCCGCGCAATCGACCGTCTGCCGGATGACCGGCACCGTGCGCCGCGCCTTCATCGGGAAAAAGAGCATATCGCTTGTGCGCACCGTGCGCGCATAGTGCGTAGGCACCCCGCGCGGCACATTCCGGTTCATGTTCTGCGCGCGCTTTTCGGGCACGAACACGGTCTGCGCAAGCCCCGCATCCCGCAGCGCCTCAAACATCTGCGAAAAGACCGTGGAGCCCGCCAGGTTGCAGCAGATGTGCAGCACATGCGCGCTCATGAGCCCTTCCTCCCGCTTTCCCGCTCGCGCCTGAGAAAGCCCGGCAGCGCGGCGATGCCCCGCAGCGAGCCAAAGCCGTAGGCGAAGTGGAAAGCCGGATACAGCACGATCTCCACCGGAAGAAAGCGCCACCCCTTTTCCTTGGCGATGGTGTAGGCGTAAAACACGTCAAGCAGCAGGTATGCGCCCCACTCCAGCGCCAGCAGCCCGCCAAAGAGCAGGCTGCGCGTTGCAAGGGTCAAGAGCAGCAGCACGATGGTGGAGAGCACAAACGCCAGCGGCACGAAGTGCCTCACGCCCATGGAGCCGGGCACCAGCGTCATGGTGATGACATTCCACTTGCCGTTCATGTAGCCCATCTTCATGATGCCGCGCATCGTGTCGCGGCAGTAATACAGCACGCGGATGTTGTGGTTTAAGTAGATCTTTCCGCCGTTTTTGCGAATGCGGAAGTTGAGCTCATTGTCCTGGTTGCGGGTCATGCGCTCGTCAAAGCCGCCGATGCGCTCAAACAGCTCCCGCCTGAAGCAGCCAAAGGGCACCGTATCCACGTACCCATCCTCCTGCGTGAGGCGGTAGGTGGCGTTGCCCACGCCCAGCGGCGTCTTGAGCATCTCGGCGATGGCCTCGCCCATGAAACCCCGGCCCCGCGTTTCAAACACGCCGCCCGCGTTGTCGCACTCGCGGGTGAGCAGCGTCTCCACCGACAGGCGGATGTAGTCCGGCGGGTACTCGGCATGCGCATCCAGCCGCACGATGACCTCGCCGCGGCTCTTTTCGATGCCGATGTTCATCGCATAGGGCACCGTCCGGTTGGGATTGTGCAGCACCACGATCTGCGGGTGCACCTTCTGCATCTCATGCAGCAATTCCACCGTGCGGTCCTCCGAGCAGCCATCGACAAAGATGACCTCCATCTGCTCCTGCGGATAATCCTGCGCAAAGATGGAAGCCACGCACGCGGTGATGAACCGTTCCTCGTTGCGCACGGGCAGTATGACCGAAATGAATGGCATCTGCATGATTCTTCTCCCAACTTCCTCATCAGAATCACAATGAATCAGTTTATTATACCACAAAGTGCGATCCAAGGAAAGAAAAAACAGCCATGCGGGCGCTTTTTCCCGCATGGCTGCCTGGATGGATGCCGGCCTGTGCGCCGGGAAAGCCCTGCGCTCCCCCGGCACACACGCCCGGACACAATATGCTTACTTCGCGCTCAGCGCGTAGGCCGCGGCGCTCTCGCCCGCGATCTTGCCCCACACGATGGTGCTGGTGTTCGCCAGACCGCCGATGTTCGCGCTGCCGCCGATGTTCGCGCCGCCGGCAAGCTCGCCGCCCTCGTACAGGCCGGGGATCGGGTTGCCCTCGGTGTCAAGCACCTGCGCATCGGTGTTCATCAGCGGGCCGCCCTTGGTCAGCATGACGTACGGGCAGGTCTTCACCGCGTAGAACGGGCCTTCCAGCTTCATCATGGATTCCGGAGCACGGCCAAACGCCGTATCCTCGCCGGCTTCCACATCGGCATTGTAGCTTTCAACGGTCGCCACAAGGCCCTCGGCGTCCACACCGATCTTCTCGGCCAGCTCTTCGAGCGTGTCCGCCTTGTAGACGCAGTTCTCCTCGGCGAGCAGCTCGTCAAAGCGCGCCCAGTTCTCATCGCCGCTGATGATGGAATCCTGCGTGTCGCGGATCTCCTGCGTGAGGATCATGTAGATCAGGTTGTGCGGCGCGTTGGCGTAGGCCGCCTTGCGCTCGCTGTCCAGCGCGTCATACTCGTTGACCACGCGCCCGCCGTTGACATCGACCCAGATCACGCCCGCGTAATCCTTAACCACGGCGGTGTCGGTCACGTCAAAGCCGCCCACGGGCATGCCGCCCGGATACGCCGGCAGATAATCCATGTTGGAGAACTGCGCGCCCGCCTTCTCGGCGAAGATGTAGCCGTCGCCCGTGACGAAGGACGGCGCCATGGTCAGCACGTTCTCATAGTTGTACTTGTGCAGCAGTTCCTCGTTGTGGCCGTAGCCGCCGGTGGTCAGCACGGTCGCCGGCGCGCGGAACTCGCGGCCGTCGGTCAGCACGACGCCCTTGACAGCGCCATCCTCGATGATGATGTCATCCACTTCGGTGTTGAGCATCAGGCTGACGTTGCCGGCTTCCACCTGCTCGTCAAGCAGCGGGCGGATCAGCTCCACGATCGCCTTGCCGCCGCCGGTCACGCGGTACTCGCGCGGCACGTTGAAGGCATCGTAGGAAGCGGACATCTTCGGCTGACGGTCGCCAAAGTCGGCGCCCAGGGAGTCGAGCCAGTCAACCGCGGCAGCCGCGTTCTCGGTGTGCTTCTTGGTCAGCTCCGGCACGTTGGTGCCGCCGCCCATGCGCACGATGTCCTCGGCGAAGTTCTCGGGGCTGTCTTCCACGCCCGCGTCGATCTGCATCTGCGCGCCCGCGGCAGAGGTCGTGCCGCCGGCAAAGCGGATGGAGCCGCCCACGTCGTCGTTCTTCTCGATCAGGTAGACCTTGGCGCCCGCCTCGGCCGCCGCAATCGCGGCGTTCATGCCGGTGGAACCGGCGCCCACGATGATGACATCCGGGTTTTCAAAGTCGGGCTCCACGATCTCCTCGGGGGCCGCCTCGCGGGACTCAAGGTCCTCCGGCGCAAGGCCCGCCTCGGCCAGCGCAGCGGCAGCCGCCTCGAGCACGGCGTTGCTGGTGATGGTCGCGCTGGAGACCGTGTCCACGGTGACGGAGTTCTGCTCCGCCATGGCGGCGGGCATCTGCTCGATGGCCTTGGAGCCAATGCCGTCGGTCTCAGACTCGCCCACGGCCGAAGCCGCCACGATGGCGCCATCCTCGATATCGAGGGTGACCGTCACATCGCCGCCAAAGCCCTTGGCCGTCGCGGAATACTCCTGCGCCATGCCCACGGATGCAAACGCGACGAGCGCGAGCACCAGCATCAGGGCAACGCAGATTCTTGATTTGTTCATCGATATTCCTCCTTCGGAACACTCACGGCGGGGGTATCGGCACGCACACGCTGTCCGCCCTATCCCCCGACGAATAAGTATACCCTAACTCGCCGCGTATGTCAACATCATATCAAACTGCATATGATCTTTGGTCAAAACTTCCGCGCATTGCCAGGAAAATATCCAATCAATACCACATCCACTGGTCAAACCAGTTCATGGCGTCGCACCAGGCGCGCGGCACCTCGATGCCCGACGCCAGCGGATAGAACCCGATGAACAGCAAAACCGCCGCCACGCAAAGGGCAATGGAAAGCCCCCGCGCAAGCCGCCGGTTGTGCCGCTCCAGGTAGCGAAGCCCCTGCGCGGTAGCCAGGATGATGAACGGCACGCTGGCAAAATAGTGGTAGATGAACGTGAGGCGCGAGACGAGCACCCACGGCAGATAGGCCGACAGGAAGCCCACGGCGATGACGGGCATGGCGCGGTCGTAATCGTCATTGCGGTCCGGGATGACGCCCAGGGCGGGCAGCGCATTGCGATACACGCTGTATCCCAGCACAAAGAGAATGCCCACAAGGCCCGTCCACCACACGGCCGGGTTGCCGAAGGAGAGGATCGAGGAAGCCATGCCCGCGGCGGGATAATCCGCCTGGTAGTACCACATGGGCTTGATGATCAGCGGCCACTCGTACCAGGGCGAGGAGAAGAAGTGCGTCGCCACGAGGTTCTTGTGGTAGTTGAACATGAGCAGCTGTGCATCCCAGATGCGCTGGAAGGTGCGCAGATTCCAGCGCACCTCGCCATACGCGCGCAGATACGGAATGTAGCTGAGCACGTAGATGACGATGGGCACCACCACGAAGAACAAGACGCAGCTTGCGAGCGTCAGCACGCCGTAGCGCGCGAACTTGCCGGGAATGGCGGCAAAGGCGGGGTTTTCCTTCCGGTGGGCGGCGGCATAGCGCGCCTGCCGCCACAAGCCCGCAAACCGCGCGAAGAACAGCACCGCCAGGCCCACCGCGCCATAGCAGCCGATCCACTTGCTGGCGATGGCCAGCCCCATGAAGAAGCCGCTTGCCGCCAGCGGCACGAGCGTGCGCCAGAATTTGTGGTGATAGAAGCTCATCTTCATCCACCGCACCATGAACAGGAACATCACCATCATGAACAGCACGGGAAAGGAATCGATCGTGGCAATGCGCGTCTGGGTGAAGTGCATGCAGTCCGCCGAGAGCAGCAGCGCGCACAGCGCCGCACAGCGCGTCTTGCCAAACAGCTGCATGGCCAGCAGATAGATGGCCGGGATCATCAGCACGCCGGTGAGCGCGCCCGCAAAGCGCCAGGCAAACGGCGTCATGCCCATCAGGCGGATGCACCAGCTCATGAACACCTTGCCCAGCGGGGGATGCGTCGTCTCGTAGGTGTACAGCGCGTTGGCGTGCTCATAGCCCGTGCGCGCGTGGTAGACCTCGTCAAAGTACATGCTGTTGTAGTAAGCCGGCTTTTCGGGCACCGTGTCCTGCTCGTCGATGAGCGCATTCGCGTCGTCGCCGCGGCCCTCCAGCGCGCCGTATGCCTGCGCGCTCACCGCGGGGATGACCCGGCCCTGATCGTCCACCGCCGCGACCTCCCACAGCGACGAACCCGCGCTTTCAAACGTCACGCGCACATAGCGCCCTGAGAAGGACAGCATGCCGCCGGATGCGCCGCTGACCTCGCCGCTGGCGTCATACGTCGGCGTGCGCACGGCCATCCACTTGAAGCACTGGCCCTGAACGAAGTAGGCGTCCGTCTCCTCGCCATAGGTCACCCCGTCGGCGGACGTGGCCACCGAGAAGCCCACGTTGGAGATGCCGCCATAGTAGTAGATGTGGAAATTCTCGTAGGTTTCGCCCAGGTCGATGACCACGGATTCCCCCTGCGCGGTGGAGGCATAGCCCGTCTGCGGCGCCTTTGTCGCGCCCAGCCCCCAAAAGCCCACGACCGCATACAGCGCCGTCAGCGAGAGCATGATGGCATAGTCGCGCCGGCGCATGTGCAGGCGGTAATCCTGCGGCTGCAAAAGCTCCCGGCGCATGCGCTGTTCGGGGCCGGAAGATTCCGCCGCATCCGCGCCGCTTTCCGGGCGCGACGCGTTCTCCTCGCGCAAGCGCAGCGCACGCGCGGGCGCGCCCAGGCACAGGCGCATGGCGGTGTAGGCGGTCAGCGCGGCTGCCGCCAGCTGCACTGCGCCGGCGAGATAGCCCAGCCACAGGTTTGGCGAAACGAGATGCTCATACGCCAGCACCACGCCGATATTGACCGCCGACGCCGCGCTGGCCACCACGCCGGAGACCAGCAGGCGGATATCGCCCGTCTCCACATAGGCGAACAGCAGCAGCACGAGCGCGGGCAGGATGTAGCGCTCATGCATCTTGACGCCCAGCACAAACACGAGCTGCAAGGTCATCGCAGCGGAGGTAAACAGCAGCGACCTTCCCTTGCCGCGCAGGTACACCGCGATGCTCCCCGCAAAGGAGAGCGCCATCAGCGCCATGCCCACCTGCCCATAGGTCAGCGAGCCGAGCAGCGGGCGCGTCACATCCACCCAGTTGCCGCCGAGCAGGAACATGAGGTTGCCGGTGGACAGCGTGGCATATTCATAGCCCGAGAGCGTCCTCTGATAGAGGGAATACAGCCAGACCGGCAGATTCTCCCCCCAGGCAAACGGCAGCACGATGATCAGCGTCACGCCGACGCCCGCCGCCAGCCCGGCCAGGATGTGCGCCCGGTTGCCGCGCGCGCCCTCGCGCGCAAACAGATCCTTGGCCAGCGCGGCCACGCCAAGGGGCGCAAGCAGGCCCGCCTGCGGCTTGGCCAGCACGGCGAGCGCAAAGAGCGGAATGGCCACCTGCCAGCGCCCCGCCTGCGCCTGCCAGAGCATGAGCGTGAGCAGCAGGCAGAGCAGCGGGTCGATCTGCCCCCAGCAGCTGCTGGTGACGATCAGCGCCGGATTCATGGCCGCGATCACGGCAAGGCCCAGCGCCGCATTTTCACAAAGCCTGCGCCTGGCGGCAACAAAGAGCACCGCCGAGAGCGCAATGTCGCACGCGATGGGCACGGTCTTGATGAGGATCTGCATCCCCATGGCGCCAGGCGCAATGCCCAGCAGGTCGGCCAGCAGCCCCTGGATGCCGAGCACCAGCATGTATGCCGGCGGGTAATCGCAGAAATACCCCTCTGCGTAGAAATTGGCCGGGCCGCCGGAAGCCATTCTGTCCGCCCAGGCGCCAAAGCAGCCCATGTCCACGCCGTAGCCCGGCACCAACAGCGAAAGCGCCATGCGAATGACAAAGGCCAGCGCCAGCACGGCGGCCAGGCGCACTTGCAGCGCGCGGGCAGAGACGCTTGCGCGCCTGGTCATCAGCACGCGCACGGCCCACAGCGCCAGCAGCCCATAGGCAAGCGCCGCGCACAGCAGCAGCGGAATGCTCAGCGCCTGCGGATCGGCCGGCTCCTGCTCCGGTTCGCCGGCCGGTTCAGGCGAGGCGATCCCCAGCACCTGCTCGCCCACGGGCACCGTCTCCACCGGCACGAGCGTCACGTCGGTAAACCAGGCCTTGCCGGTGTTCTCCGAGCCATAGCCGCCCACGCGCACGGCCACGGTCGCCTCGCGCTGCCCGTCGCCCGTGCGCGCATAGAGCGTCACGGTCTGCCACTGGCCGTCGGTGTCGTGCAGATCCAGGCTCGTGCCGTAGATGCCGATGAACGAGAGGTTCGCCCCGGTCTTCCCCTCGCCGCATTCCTCGGCCATCACGCGCGCGGTGAGCTTGTAGACCGTGTTTTCCTCAACGGCCACGGTCTGCTCAAAGCGCGCGTCGTTCGCGGCGGCATTTTGCACCAGGGCCGCGGTGGTGCTATCCGGCAGCGTCACCGCTTCCAAAAAGGATGCGCCCGCGCTGGTCACCCACATGCCCACGTCCCAGCCGTCGGGCATTCCGTCCGTCACGGCAGAAAAATCCCCGTTGACAATCAGGTTTTCCTGCGAGGCGGGCTGCTTTGCACCCGTGCGCGTCATAGCCCACACGCCCGCGAGCGCCGCCACCAGCACAATCGCCGCCACCGCAAGGGCCACGGCGCGCTGTCTGCTTTTCATCCAACTCCTCCATCCTGTACGCACCTGCGCCCGCATCCGGCCGCTGGAGGCCGCCCTTTTGGGGAAAAACGCATCCCCCAATGGCGATCCTTTCCCGGCAGGCCGCACGCGGCCATGCGCTTGTGTCAAAAAAACAGGCTTTCCGCGCGGGAGCGGCGCATCCGCGTCCGCCCCTCATGCGGAAGCCTTCTTTCGTATACATCCCGTGTATTGTACCGCAAAACGGCGCCAAAAACAATCCTCGCGCGCCTAAAACGGCTCCCCCTGATAGGCAAACGCGTCGCGGATGTGCGTCAGGCGCTCCCCGTCGATCTCGATGACGTCAAAGCGCGCCTGCTGCCCCATCAGCCCGTTTTGCACCATATAGGCCAGCGCGCCCCGGCTGATGCGCCGCTGCTTGGCCTTTGTCACGGCCTCGCGGCCCGCGCCGCCGCGCCTGCCCGTGCGCAGTTTCACCTCGATGAACACGACGCACGCCCCGTCGCGCGCGATCAGGTCGATCTCCGCGCCGGGAAAGACGGCGTTGCGCGAAAGGATCTCATACCCCAGCGCCGCGATGTGCTGCTCCGCGCGGATCTCTCCGAGCATGCCGCGCGCATGTGCCTCCCGCTGCATGGCCGCCTCCGTCACACATCGACAAAGCGGCCGATGAACGACCGCCTGTGAATCGGGCACGGCCCGTACTGTCTGAGCGCCGCGATGTGCTCCGCCGTGCCGTATCCCTTGTTGCGCGCAAAGCCGTACTGCGGATAGCGCGCATCCATCTCGCACATGATGCGGTCCCGCGTCACCTTCGCCAGGATCGACGCCGCCGCGATGGAGTAGCACAGCGCGTCGCCGTGCAAAAGCCCGCGCACCTCGCCGCGCACATTCAGGCTGCTGATGGCATCGACCAAAAAGAGATCGCACGGCGCATCCGCCGCGGCCGACGCCATCGCCCGGCGCGTGGCCTGCAGGATGTTGTCGCGGTCGATCTCCTCCGGGGAGGCCAGCTCCACGCGCGCATACACGGCCGTATCCAGAATCTTCTGATAGAGCTCCTCGCGCCGCCTGGCCGTGAGCTTCTTGCTGTCATCCACATACAAAAGCAGCGGCTCGGGCGGCATCACCACGCACGCGGCCGCCACCGGGCCGCACAGCG
>DVJV01000111.1 GCA_018716525.1 Candidatus Ventricola gallistercoris | reverse complement strand
ATACAGGCGCGTGCCAAGATCAACTGGACGCTGGACGTCGTGGGCACGCTTCCCAACGGATATCACGATCTGGATATGCTGATGCAGTCCGTCACACTCTGCGATCAGATGACCATCGAAGATGCGTCCGGTATGTCGCTTTCCGTTCGCTTTCCGGGCCGGGGATATGTGCCGGCGGATGAAACCAACCTTGTGCTCAGAGCTGCTGCGGCGCTTGCCCGGGAGACAGACTGCACACGCGGGGCCAACATCACGCTTCGAAAATACATTCCCGTGGCGGCAGGCATGGGGGGCGGCAGCAGCGATGCGGCGGCGGCGCTTGTGGGGCTCAACAAGCTGTGGGGCCTGGGGCTCTCGGCTGACGATCTGGAACGCATTGGGCTGACCATCGGCGCAGATGTGCCCTTCTGTGTGCGCGGTGGTCTTCAGCGTGCGCAAGGAGTGGGCGAACGGCTGACCCCGCTGGCGATTCGCCAGCCGCTGTATCTGGTGGCGTTTCAGCCTTGCAAAGGTTTGTCTACGCGCGATGTGTTCGGGGCGCTGCACGAGGACGGCATAAGGCAGGAGGACAGACCGGACAATGAAGCGGCTTGCCGCGCGCTGGAGACGGGCAATGTGCGCCTGCTGGGCAGGAGCATCGGCAATGTGCTGGAACCTGTTTCCCGCCGCATGAGACCGGAGATCGACCGGGCGATTTGCGCCATCGAGGCAACTGGTGCGGCCGGTGCGCGCATGACGGGCAGCGGCAGTGCGGTGTTTGGTGTGTATGTGAATGCGGGCGCCTGCCGTAGGGCAGCTCATGTGCTGGCAGAAACTTATCCAACTTGCCGCATGATGCGTACGGCATCCTGCGGTGTGGTGGTTACGGAGGCATGATGCGCGCGGCACAGAAAACCCGGCATGCCCCAGCGTGACTGCGGGCATGAAATCAAACCGTATAATAGAATCAGATTTGGGCGATCCTTATCCCAGAGACGTTTTGAGAAACGGAGTGTGGGATATGGGTCGCCTTTTGGCTGTTTTGCTTCTGGCAATCGGAATGATGTGTGCACCGGCATGCTTTGGATGCAAGCATGCGGAACCAGTGTTTTTCAGCTTGTTGTTTCCCCAGTTTGTAGCGGAAGATCAGACGGCTTCCCGGGAAGCCACATGGGGGGAGGCGGTCAGGCTGTGAAGGATACGCGGCTGCGGTTTTGCACGCCCCGCCGGGGAATTGCGGTTCTGCTTCTGGTCGGCACGCTGATGTTTGCGTTATCGCCATCGGCTCAGGCCACGGTTTACTGGGGATCGCGTGGGGCTGAAGTGCGCAGTGTGCAGACCAAGCTCAAGCAATGGGGATATTACGATGGGGCGGTGGATGGCGTATTTGGCCAAGGCACCTATGATGCCGTCGTGCGCTTTCAGCGTAAAAACGGTCTGGCAGTCGATGGCGTGGCTGGCCCAGCGACATTGGCTGCCATGGGCATCTCTTCTGGCAGCGCAGTAGCAGCCTCGACTTCGTCCAGTTCTTCGTATTCCAGCGATGTGGAGTTGCTGGCCCGTCTCATCTACGGCGAAGCGCGCGGCGAACCCTATGTGGGCATGGTGGCCGTAGGCGCGGTCGTGCTCAACCGCGTCAAGAGCAGCCAGTTCCCCAATACAATCGCTGGAGTCATTTATCAGTCGGGCGCGTTCGATGCGGTTAGCGACGGGCAGATCAACATGACGCCCAATGAGCAGAGCCGTCGTGCCGCGCGCGATGCCATGAATGGATGGGACCCGACAGGCGGGTGCTTGTATTATTACAATCCGTCGACGGCGACTTCATCCTGGATATGGTCCCGGGAAGTGCGGCTGACCATTGGCGATCACAGTTTTGCTGTGTAACGGGCTGAAAAGAACCTGTGCAGAGGCGTAAAAAAAGGGAAGGAACGGACGTGTACACGGGAAGGTGCGCATGTCCCTGGCGTGAATGCGATGATGAAAAGGGAGCTTGAAAAACTACGCGGAAAGAATGGCGTCATCGCCACGCTGGCTTTGCTGCTTTGCGTGTCCCTTGGAGCCAATGCCGTGCTGGTTGCACGCGAACGAAAGCTGGCGACAAACCTGATCATGCAACGCCAGCGGGAGATGACGGATGTCGTGACCGCCATGGCGGATATCGAGATCAACCTCTCCAAGCTGCTCATCGCTTCCGGCGCTGCGCAAAGCGTTTCCCTTCTGGGGGAAACTGCATTGCTGGCCCAGCATGTGGAGAGCGGGCTATCGCGCCTTCCGCTGGGGGTACAGACGACGGCTCAAGCTATGAAATTTGCCGGACAGATTGGGGAGTACACAATGACCCTGGCAGCGCAGGTCTCTGACGGGGGAATGCTTTCAAGCGACGACACGCGCCAGATTGAAGGCATGATGACGGCCTGCCGTCAGCTCAATGCACATCTGACCAGCATGGAAGAGGAAATCTATGCAAAGCCGCTTGAAATGCAGGAGCCTGACCCATCAGTCAGCTGGCCGCTGGAGGAAGGAGACAGCGCCATCGAGTACCCGTCGCTTATCTACGATGGGCCATTCTCCGATGGCAGGCACGAGGGCGATGCAAAAGGGCTGACCGGTGAACGCGTCACGCGGGAGCAAGCGCGCGAAGCGGCAGCGCAGTATGCCGGCGTCACGCCTGACCTTGTCAAAGACGGCGCGGACAGTGGCGGACAGTTTGAAGCCTTCGGCTTTGTGGCTGACACGCCGGATGGAGAGCTGAGCGTGCAGGTCACCGGAAAGGGAAACCATCTGCTGTGGATGGTGCCGGAAAATGCGGCCTATACAGCGCACTATACCGTGACGCAATGCCTGGAGAATGCGCGCGTCTATCTGGCGGATACGGGCTTTGGGCAGATGGAGGCATGTTTTGTTCAGCAGTACGACGGCATGGTGGTGGCCAATTTTGCCAGCGTTCAGGATGGCGTGCTGCTCTACCCGGATCAGGTTAAGATACAGGTGAGCATGGAGAGCGGCCGTGTGGTCGGCGCAGAGTGTACCCAGTACCTGATGAACCATACCCGGCGCAATCTGCCACAGGCCAGCCTTTCTCAAGCGCAGGCACGTGAGATGGTCTCAGCGCGGCTGGATATTCGCGCAAGCCGGCTGTGCGTCATCCCCAAAGAGAGCGGCGAACGGCTGTGCTGGGAGTTTGAAGGGATGTTTTCTGGCGCAGAATATCGCGTGTTTGTGGATGCTGAAACGGGTGAGACGGCGCAGATTCTCCGTGTCGTGGATACGAAGGATGGACAGACGGCGCTGTAAACAAAATGAGTTGCCTCCCGGTGCGGAGGCAACTCACAGTGTGTCGAAAAAGTCCGCCTACGGCGTCCTTTTCCGAATTTTTACGCTGTTTCCCTCTCGCCCCGCGGGGCTCCCGGGCGGGAAACAGCGCAAGGAAACCTTGCACAGCAAGGCTTCCGAATCCGCCGCACATGTCGCCGGATTCGGATTGCATTTGGAGGGCCGCAGCCCTCCAAACCTCCCGGAACGGTTTTTTGACAGTATGAGTTGCCTCCCGGTGGGGAGGCAACTCGCATTTGGCTGGTTAACGGCAGCAGGAGCATCCGCAGCCGCTTCCCGCGCACAGACGGCACAACCGCTTGCGGTTGACGATGGTGACCACCGTCGGCGCACAGCTGTTGGTGATCGTCACGCACCGGCCGCAGACGGGACCCGTGATGGTGGATACATACTCATTGGGCGTGGAGAACAGCTCTTCGATCGTGTACGTGCCGGGCGTCAGGCCGCTGATGACCAGCGGTTCGTCGAGCTCCAGGCAGCTTCCGGCGCGCAGGGAGAAGACTTCGCCATTGGGATAGCTGGGGCCGGTGATGCGGATATTGAATGTCCGGGGCGTGCAGCTCTGGTTGCCACAGGCCTCCAGCACGATTTTATGGATGACGAGCGTGGGGCCGTTTTCGTTGCCGGCACAACAGTAGTGCGTCTGGCTGCAACAGAGCGGATGTTTCCACTGGGGATATGGGCAGCTGGGATGCACCGCACACCCGTTGCACGAGCAGTCGGACGATGAGCAGCCGCAACCGGAAGAGCAGTTGCAGCAGGAAGAACAGCCGCAACCAGAGGAGCAATTGTTTGAACAGCCGCAAGAATATCTGTACTCAGACGAGCCGATGCACAGAGAATTGGATGAACAGCATGACATAGCTGGCACCTCCGATAATTGAGGGAAAGTGAACGCGGCATTTGCCGCGGAAGAGATCGACATCAGGTGGAATGCGCGCCGCATGGCGATTGGGCTATGCCGTAGAGAGGCACAAGCGTGCCATCGGGAGCCCATCTTCACACCGGGGAGCTTTGCGGGGGCTCAGCTCCATTACAGCCTATGCCGGGGCAGGTGCGCCGGTGAAGAAAGAATCGTTGCAAACGCAGCAGAGGCGCGCTATAATATCAGGTAGATTTTTTGCGGGGTTTCCGCGGGAAGGATTCCACCATGAATGTAAAACGCCTTGCCCGGCGGCTGACGGACAACGATTATGTCTTTACGATCTTTACCAAGATCATGGCGGTTGTCATTGGGCTGATTGCTTCAAGCTATTCCAACCGGTTTCTGGGGCCGGAGCTCAAAGGCCAGCTTGGGCGCATTTCCTCCATGCTTTCCATCGTGGCCGTGACGGCCAACTTTGGGCTGTATCAGCCGTATCCCTATTACAAGCGCATGAACAAGGGCAATGTGCTGGACACGTTCCTGCGCATTTTTCTGTTGCAGTTTTTGTTTTATACGGTCGTGGGGGTTGCGGGCGCCGTATGCTTTCAGTCTTTTGAGCTGACCGCGGTCTGTCTGCTGGCGCCTATTCAGGTGCTGGCCAACCAGCTCAGCTTTATGATCATGGTGGAGGATGTCAAGTTCAAAAACGCCATCTTTTTTACAGCGCGCATCACTAACACCGTGATCACCATCCTGGCGTTCTATACGATGGACAGAACCATCCTTGTGGCGCTGGCGCTGATTGTCGTGGGCGATGTGATCACTGTTGTCATGGCACTGGCGCGCATGAAGCGGCTGCCCAACCCGCTGAAGGCGGATCTGCGGTTCATGGTCAAAATTGTACCGTTTGGCATCGTTTCCATGGTCACGACATTGATGCTGACGCTCAATTACCGCATTGATACGCTCATGATGGGGTATATGTTCGGCATTTCGGATACGGAAATCGGCTTTTATACCCTGGGCGTTTCGCTGTCTGAATACGGCTGGCTGATACCGGATGCATTCCGCGAAGTGCTCTTTTCCCGTACTGCCAAGGACGATGCCATCGGCGAAGTGACGATGAGCATGAAGGTCAACCTGTACCTCACGTTTTGCATGATCGCGGGCATTCTTTTGCTTGGCAGACCCGTGATCTATTTGCTGGCCGGAGCGCAGTACCTGCCTGCCTATCCGGTGACGGTGATGCTCATGGCTGGAATCATTCCGATGAGCTATTTTAAAATCATCGGCACGCTGCTGCTTGCCCAGGGCAAAAAAGGCGTCTATCTGGGAATGCTCACGGGCTCTGTGGCGGTCAACATCCTGTGCAACATGTTCACCATACCGCTCTGGGGAAAGATGGGCGCGGCAGTTGCTTCCGTTGTCTCCTATACGGTTGCCGGCGGGCTGTTTCTGGCGTATTATCTGCGCATGTACGGCATTCCGCTGCGGGATGTGTTCCTGTTTAAACCGCAGGAGATCGCCTATATCCGGGGCAAATGGCACAGCATCGCACTGCGGCTCAAACATAGCAGGAGATGATGAATGAACAATGGTGGGGCATATCGCGCATGGATGCGGTTGTGCCCATGAACCGACTCGAGGAGTGACATACGGTGGAAGAACAACAGTTGATCCGTGGACAGGCAGCATACCGGCAAATGGAGGAGAGCTGCCGTCAGCTGGTGGCAAGCGGAAACTGGCAGCGCGTGGGCGCCAGCGACATCAAGCTCTTTTTGGATATGTATGTGCAGTCGCTGCTGCTCAGGCTGGCACAGGCTGAGGGCAGCCCTTCTGACGATCTGCTCCGGTTTATCGCGCAGGTGCCCGGCAGGGATGTGCTGAGCATCGGCCGGGCAAGCCGCGAATCGGCCTTGAATATCGGGCACAAGAACCGCTCTTTTGCCGAGGGCACGCCGTTGCTGCTGCGCTGCTGTGTGGCGATGGATGACAAGGATGGCACGTCCAGCGCGCAGCAGTTTGTGGATGGCGTGAGCAAGCTGCTCTATGCTGCTGCGGAAGTGGACGGCGACATGTCCGGGGTGGAGCTGAGCTTTATTACCGGCTATGCGGGGAGCCTGCGCACATTCTTGATGTCCAGGGCAGCGGGAAGGCATGCGTCCGGCACCGCGGAAGCGGCATCCCGCCGCGACGAACCTGCAGCCGCGGAAGAGAAGCAGGATGACGAAAAAAGCGAGAAGGAACCTGCTGTTTCGGAGAAATCGCTGGAAGAGCTGATGGCGGAGCTTGATGCGCTGATCGGCCTTGAAGGCGTCAAGCAGGAAGTGCGTTCGCTCATCAACCTGATCAAAGTGCGCAAAATGCGTAAGGAGCATGGCCTGAAGGTCATGGACATGAGCTTTCACATGGTCTTTACGGGCAATCCGGGAACGGGCAAAACCACGGTGGCACGGCTGGTTGCGCAAATCTACAAGCAGCTTGGGTTCCTGAGCAAGGGACAGCTGATTGAGACGGACCGAAGCGGTCTGGTTGCGGGCTACGTAGGGCAGACGGCTGGCAAAGTCGCGGACGCGGTCAACAGCGCACTCGGGGGCATTTTGTTTATTGACGAGGCCTATGCGCTTGCGCGCAAGGGCATGGAAAACGACTTTGGCCGCGAGGCGATCGACACGCTGGTCAAGCTGATGGAGGATCACCGGGACGATTTGGTGGTCATCGTGGCCGGGTATACGGACGAGATGCACGACTTCCTCACCAGTAACCCGGGGTTGATTTCGCGGTTTAACAAGTATATCGACTTTAAGGACTATACTGACGATGAGCTGATGGCCATTCTTTGCATGAACGCCCAGCGCCAGGGATATGCGATCGACGAGGGCGCAAAAGCGGTGGTGCGCGAAATGCTGGGCGCCATGACGCTGGGAGACAGGATGGACTTTGGCAACGCGCGCGGGATGCGCAATCTGCTGGAGAAACTGGTGCAGGCTCAGGCGAACCGGCTGGCACAGGCAGAGGGCGAGATCACCAGGGAAATGCTCTGCGAGATTACGCAGGCAGACGCGCGAAGCGCGCTAAAGATCGAAGAGCCTGCGGCAGAAGAGGCGGCAAAGCAGGAAGAAGATCAGAAAGAGGGAACGGAAAAGGATTCATAAGGCCAGTTTATAGAGAAATTATGGGCATTGCATTTGCAAAAGCATGATCTGTGCGTGCGCTGCATATGTTATAGGCGACTCCAGTTTTCAAAACAGCGTGAGGAGGAACCGAGATGAAGCGCAACAAAAAAGCCATTCTGGCTGCCGGACTTCTATCTGGCGCAGCAGCCCTGACCGGGTGCACAGCCAACACGACGCCTGTGACGACGCCCACCCCGCAACCGGCGCAGCAGGAGACGGTAGCACCGCCGACAGCAGAGCCTGCGGCGCAGGCGTCTACAGCGCCAACCGATCAGATGGAAGCGGGCGGCGAGGAGACGCCGGGCCCGATACGACTTCGCGTTGATGGGCAGGAGGCAGACATCAGCGCGATTGAAGAACAGGACATGCTTCTGCTTCCGCTGATGGAGACAGCGGCGCTGCTTGAATGGAAGGCGAGCAGTGAATCGCTGGAGGAGGAAGCAAAGACCAAACGCACGATTACCCTGGAAAAAGAGGAGAGCAAGATTACTGTCACCTGGATTTCAAGTGACAATACCGCCAGCCAGATCACATGGCAGCGGGACGGGCTGTTGATTCCGGTAGATCCATATATCACGACGATGGACGATGTGGTGTATGTGCCTGTGTCATTCTTTGAAGAGGCGATGGATGTGAGCGTGCAGCAAGGACAGGATGCCGTCGACCTTCAAACAAAGGCCCCTGCGGACACGCCGCAGACGTCGGAGCAAAACGAATAAAAAAGCGTTGACACGGTTGTATGACGCTGATATAATGAATTCAGAAAGAGCGCAGAAAACGCCTCAGTATCCTGGGGTGTGCGCCAGTCGTCTGTATTTTCTCCTACATTTTCGTAACTGGAGCCCGGAGTCGGTTCACGTATGTCATGCCCCCGTCTTTGACGCCAGGGGACGGCAGAAATGCGCCGCAGGGCACCGACCTACCGTGAGACGGTGGGTGAAAAACGACGGCAGCGGCACTTTGGGATTTTTAAAAAAGCGGAAGGTGCAATTCGGAGGAATCCGGATTGCGCCTTTTTATCATATGCGGTGGCTTATGCCTGTTTGCGAGCCGTAATGAATAGGGGGGTTGCCTCAAAGAAGAATGAATTTGGTTGAGCGATGAATATACATACAGAAAAAATTCATACCGCATTATGGATAACGGTCTGCACTTTCTTTAAATGTCTTGATGCATACAGAGCGTTGTGGTATACTGACCTTGTTGCCAGAAGATTGCTATCATGACATAAGCGGTTTTGAATCAAATGAAGATGGCGGACATTGCA
>DVJV01000110.1 GCA_018716525.1 Candidatus Ventricola gallistercoris | reverse complement strand
CAATCCGAATCCGGCGACATGTGCGGCGGATTCGGAAGCCTTGCGCAGCAAGGTTTCCTTACACTGTTTCCCGCCCGGGAGGCTCATAGAGCCGAGAGGGAAACAGTGCAAACACTCGGAAAAGGACGCCGTGGGCGGACTTTTTCGACACGCTGCGCTCTCCTGTGTGGAGAGCGCTTCGCGCATATCAGACCTTTTCATCTGGGAAGGGTATCGGTTTTTTCAAATATTCAAATCGAAATGTGGCGCAGAAATACGCCGGATGGGGCACCCCATGCCCCGGAGAGGATAAAATGGAAAATGCATTGGAAGTGGTTGCGGCGCTCATCTCCAGAGGCAGCCGCTTTATGATCTGCCGCCGCCCGGTTCACAAGGCGCGCGGTGGATTGTGGGAGTTTGCCGGCGGCAAACTGGAACCGGGGGAGACCGGAGAGGAAGCGATTGTGCGCGAGTGCCGGGAAGAGATGGGCATCGGCATCCGTCCGCTTGGCGTATTCATGGAAGAGGTGTACGCCTATCCCGATATGACCATCCACCTGACGGTGTACCGCGCCGAGATCCTCGAAGGGGAACCGCAGTGCCTGGAGCATAGCGAAATCCGCTTCATCACTGCGGATGAAGCGGATGGGTATGCATTCTGTCCTGCGGATCAGGCTGTGGTAAGGCGTCTGCGCGGGCAGTGAGCCTCAGCGGGGCATTCCGCAGGGATAGGCGTTTTCCGCGGCGCAGCGCTCGGCTGTGACCGCCTGATAAAAGCTGTATCCGCCGGAGAAATTGTAGCAGGTCAGGTTGTTTTGCATAAGAATCCGGCAGGCCAGGTAGCTGCGCAGACCGGAGTGGCAGATGACATACACCGGCCTGTCTTGAGGAATCTGGTCGATATGTTCGCGCAGGTCGTCCAGAGGAATGTTCACAAAGCCTTCGATGTGCCCCCACGCATATTCGCCGGGTGTGCGCACATCCAGCAGGGTGACGCTTCCATCGCGCGGCCATGAAGCCGCCTGCCTCTGCGGTTTGTACAGGGGATAGGTGAGACCCTCTCATTATAGCAGAAAACGCGCGCGGAATACAGGTGAAACCGTGTATGCGTGCGGGCATAGAATCCGTCCTTGCAGGGCATTCTTGGGAAAGGGGAGGGACGCCGTATGCTAATGGGATTCTTTCGCACGATCCTGCTGTTCATTGTCACAGCTGTTGTGCTGAGGCTGATGGGCAAACGTCAGCTCGCGCAGCTTCAGCCCTATGAGGTGGTCATCACCCTGATGATCTCGGACCTGGCGACGCTGCCGATGGCAGACGTGGAGATGCCGCTTCTGGGCGGTGTGGTTGCAATCTTGACGCTGCTGCTGATTCACAGCCTGCTGAGCGTGCTGTCCTTTGCCAGCATGAGGATGCGCAAGCTGATCTGCGGCAGGCCCAGCGTGCTGGTGCGCAACGGGCGGATCTGTGAAAAGGAGATGTCCAGGCTCTGCTTTGACCTGTCGGATCTGATGGAGGGCATTCGTTCAAATGGCTTGCTGGGGCTGCACGAGACGGGAAGCGTCGTGCTGGAGACGAACGGATCGCTGAGCGTGTTTCCCTCGGCGGGAAACAGGCCGGCAACGCGCAATGAACAGGGATTTCCGAGCCTGTATGACGGCATTCCGCTCACACTGATTCTGGATGGAAAGATGCAGGAGCGCACGATGCGCATTGCAGGGCTGGAGCCGGGATGGCTGCGCAGGCTTTTGCAGGATCAGGGGATAGAGCGGGAGGCAGATGTGCTTATCGCCGCGCTGGATACGCAGGGCAAGCTGCTGGTGCAGGAAAAGGGAGAGGACGGAAGGCTGCTGAATCTGGATGTTCTGGCGTGTGACAAGGTGAGGTGGTGACATGCGCAAGAAAATCGTCACGATGCTCATAGGCCTTTTGATCGTGGGCGGGCTTTGCGCGCTGGAACACCACGCGGTCAAGCATCACACGAGCGAGGCGCTCGAGGAGGCGGCACAGATGCTTGACGCATTGCGCGCAGGCGATTTGCAGACGGGTTTGCGCATGGCCCGGGAAATGGATAACACCTGGGATGAGTGGGCGCAGGGCCTGGAGCTGATGATTGACCACAGCTCGACGGACGAGGTGCGCTTTGCGCTTTCGCGGCTGATTGCGGCACTGGAGGGGGAAGACCAGGCGTCTGCGCTGATCTATGCCAGCGAGCTGGAGGGGTGCATCGAGCATCTGTGCGACCGACAGGCGGTTTCGCTCCAAAACCTGCTGTGACGGGCACAAAGGCGGCGTTATCAGCATAAAGAAAAGCTTGCTTTGTGGCGCATTTGGCGGCCTTATGCTTGACTTTCTTGTGTTGAGGTGTTATAATCAGCCTACATTTAATATGGAAGGATGATGTGATCATGGAACATATTCAGACGCTTGAAACCCGTAATCTGTGCGCCAGCGCGAAGGACGGCGGCTGCGGCGAGTGCCAGACCTCTTGCCAGTCCGCGTGCAAGACGAGCTGCGGCATTGCCAATCAGCAGTGCGAGAGCAACAAGGAAAGCAAGTAATTGCACAACAGAATGCCGCCTGCCGGGCGGCATTTTTTCTCGCCATTTTGACCTGCCTGAAGGAGAAACGCAGATGATTCATCAGTATCAGCTCGGCGGCTACAACATTGTGCTGGATGTGTGCTCCGGTTCCGTTCACGTGGTGGACGAGGTCGCCTACGACATCATCGGGATGTTTGAAACGCATACCCGGGAAGAGATTCTCTCTGACATTGAAGCGCGCTATGCCGACCGGGAGGATGTGACAGCCCAGGATATCAGCGAGTGCTATGCCCAGGTGGAGGCGCTCAAGGAAGCCGGGAAGCTCTTTGCCCCCGATACCTTCGAACCGATGGCCGGGAAACTCAAGGAAAAAACGTCCGGCGTAGTCAAGGCGCTGTGCCTGCATGTGGCGCACACCTGCAACCTGAACTGCTCCTACTGCTTTGCCAGCCAGGGCAAGTATCACGGCGATCGCGCCGTGATGAGCTTTGAAGTGGGCAAGCAGGCGCTCGATTTCCTGATTGCCCATTCGGGAAGCCGCCACAATCTCGAGGTGGATTTTTTCGGCGGTGAACCGCTGATGAATTTTGACGTGGTACGCAGGCTGGTGGATTATGCCCGCAGCATCGAAAAGGAGCATGGCAAGCATTTCCGCTTTACGCTGACGACCAACGGGCTGCTCATCGACGACGATGTGATCGACTTTGCCAACCGGGAGATGAGCAACGTCGTGCTCAGCCTCGACGGGCGCAAAGAGGTGCACGACCGCTACCGCGTGGACTATGCCGGGAATGGAAGCTGGGAACGCATTGTGCCCAAGTTCCAGAAGTTGGTTGAAGCCCGCGGCGGAAAGAACTACTACATGCGCGGCACGTTTACCCATGCCAACCCCGATTTCCTCAACGATATCCGCCAGATGCTCGATCTGGGTTTCACCGAGCTGAGCATGGAGCCGGTGGTCTGTGCGCCGGGCGATCCCGAGGAGCTGACGCAAGAGGATATTGCCGTTGTGATGCGCCAGTATGAGCAGCTCGCGGAGCTGATGCTCGAGCGCGACCGGGAGGGGCGCCCGTTCACATTCTATCACTACATGATCGACCTGACGGGCGGGCCGTGCATCTATAAGCGGATTTCGGGCTGCGGTTCCGGCACGGAGTACATGGCCGTCACGCCCTGGGGTGATCTGTATCCCTGCCACCAGTTTGTGGGCGAGGAGAAGTTTAAGCTCGGCAATGTGTGGGACGGTGTGGACAACACGGCCATCCAGGGCGAATTTGCTGCCTGCAATGTGTATGCCCGCAGCGAGTGCCGCGATTGCTGGGCCAGGCTCTACTGTTCGGGCGGCTGTGCGGCCAACGCCTACCACGCAACCGGATCGGTGCGCGGCGTCTACAAGACGGGATGCGAGCTTTTCAAAAAGCGCATGGAGTGCGCCATCATGGTGCAGGTGGCCCGGGCTTTCGGGGGCAAGCGGTAAATGGATACGCCCATCTGTGACTTTGTGCGCGGGTATGCGCAAAGCGGCGCGCTCCGCTTGCACATGCCGGGGCACAAAGGGGGCGGCCCGATCGGCCCGGAGGCGCTGGATATCACCGAGATTCCCGGTGCGGACAGCCTCTACGAGGCGGATGGCATCATCAGGCGCAGCGAGCAAAACGCGGGAAAGCTATTTGGTGCGCACACGTTTTACTCGGCAGAAGGATCTTCTCTGTGCATCCGCGCCATGCTGGCCCTGGCGCAGTGGCATGCGCGCGCCCAGGGAAAGCGTGCGCGTATCCTGGCGGGTAGGAATGCGCACAAAGTGTTTTTGAGCGCGGCGGCGCTGCTCGACCTGGACGTGTGCTGGATCACACCGGAAAGGCCGGATGCATACCTTTCCTGTGCTGTCGGCGCGAAGGCGCTGGAAGCGCAGCTGAGCACACTGAACCCCGCTCCCGTGGCTGTCTACCTGACCAGCCCGGATTATCTGGGGCAGACCGTCGATCTTTCCACCTTGGCAGAGGTTTGCCACCGGCGCGGCGTCCTGCTGCTGGTGGATAATGCGCACGGTGCGTACCTCAGATTTCTGCCCAAGTCGCGCCATCCGATTGATTTGGGGGCGGATATCTGCTGTGATTCGGCCCACAAGACGCTGCCTGTGCTCACGGGCGGCGCCTATCTGCACATATCCCTCAGTGCGCCGGCGGAATTGTTTAAACAGGCCAGGCAGGCGCTGGCGCTCTTTGGCTCGACCAGCCCGTCATACCTCATTTTGCAATCGCTGGATGCGGCAAACCGCTTTCTGGCAGAGGGGTATGGTCAGCGCCTTGCGGCATTCATTGGCCACGTGGAGCAGGCCAAGGCGGAGCTTTGCGCGCATGGATGGCAGACAGTGGGCGATGAGCCGCTCAAGCTGACGCTGCGCACAAAGCCTTTTGGCTACCGTGGTACAGAGGTGGCGGATGCGCTGGCAGAAGCGCAGATCATCTGCGAATTTGCCGACCCCGACTTTGTGGTGATGATGGTTACTCCGGAGACGGGAAAGCAAAATCTTGACCGGCTTGTATACGCGCTTTGCAAAATGCAGCGGCGGCGCGCGATTGATGAGCCTCCGCCTGCGCTGGGCGGCGCGCAACAGGTGCTGTCTATCCGCCAGGCGATGATGGCGCCGCGTGAGGAGGTGCCGGTGGAGCGCTGCGAGGGCCGCGTGCTGGCATCGGCATCTATCGGGTGTCCGCCGGCGGTGCCCATCGTCGTGTGCGGTGAGCGCATCAGCAGGAGTGCCATTGCGTGTTTTGAGTATTATGGCATCCGCCGCTGCACGGTGGTAGCGGATTGATCCAATGTCCTGTTTCTTTGGGATAGGCGCTGGGGGTTTGGGCATCTTATGCGTATCATGACTGGCTTGACGTGAGAGGAGGGCTTGCATGAACGGCGTTATGCTGCAGTATTTTCAGTGGGAGTTGCCGGCAGATGGCCGGTGGTGGAAGCAGGCTGCCCGTCAGGCGCGCCAGCTCAGGCGCATGGGGTTTACGGCGGTGTGGCTTCCGCCCGCGTACAAAGGAACGGCTGGCATACAGGATGTCGGTTATGGCGTGTATGACCTGTATGATCTGGGCGAATTTGATCAGAAGGGCACCGTTTCAACCAAATACGGCACCCGGGAGG
>DVJV01000109.1 GCA_018716525.1 Candidatus Ventricola gallistercoris | reverse complement strand
AAGAATGGGGTAATCGAAACCGGAAAATTCCCCCGGCGCGAAAGATGCGCCCAAGCCCCGTCTGGCGGATTTACACGCAGGCCTGTACAATGCTATAATGTGTGTATCTGGTGAAAGGAGGGCAACCGATGAAGCGCATCCCCATTAGCCGGCTTGCGCTCGCGCTGCTGGGCGGCGCGCTGTTTGCGCTGCTGGGCACGCTGGGCTGGCAGGCCGAGCACCTGGGGCAGAGCGATCCGCCCCGCGCGCAGCTGACGGCCTCCGCGCTCACGCTGCCCTTTGCCCTCGCGCTCTTTTGGCTGCTTGAGCACGCCCGGCGCAAGCAGGCGCTGCCGCGCGCGGAAGATGGCGTTTTTCGCACGCGCCGCGCCTTTGCCCTGCTCTTTCTTTGCTACCTGCCCATGTTTGCGGTCACGTTCCCCGGCTCGTTCGCCTATGACGTGCCGTTTCAGCTCAAGCAGGTGTTCACCGGCGCGTATTCCACCCACCACCCGCTGCTGCACACACTGCTGCTGGGCGGCTGCATCGCGCTGGGGCGGCTGGCAGGCTGCGTAAACGCCGGGGCGGCGCTCTATACGCTGCTTCAGATGGCGCTGCTCGCCCTGTGCTTTGCGCTGACGTGCGCCTCCATCGCGCGCCAGTGCGGCGCGCGCGCCGCGCGGCGCAGCGCGCTGTTCTTCGCCCTCTACCCGCTGCACATGATGATGGCCGTCAATGCGACCAAGGACGCGCTCTTCTCCGGCTGCTTTGCGCTGGCCCTTTCGCTCTGCCTGGAAGCCGTGCGCGCCAGGCAGCCGGGCCGCAGGCTTTTCACCGGGGCCTGCGCCGCGCTCACGCTCTCGATGATGCTGCGCAACAACATGCTCTACGCCGTGGCCGCGCTGACCGTGCTGCTTTGCCTCGTGCTGCGCCGGCGGGAGCGGCTGCTGTGCGCGGTCTGCCTGCTTTCCATGGTGCTCGCGCTCGGCGGTCAGGCGCTGCTCAAGGCCGTCACCGGCGCGCAAAGCGGCGACCCGTGCGAGATGCTCTCCTGGCCCATTCAGCAGCTGGCCCGCGCGCGGAACCTGCACGAAGACCGCCTGACAGACGACGAAAAGGCGGCCATCGACGAGCTGATGCCCGGGGAAGCCTGGCGGCTGTACGACCCGACGATCTCCGACCCGGTGAAATTCGAGTTTGACACCCAGCGCCTGCTTGGCGATCTGCCCCGGTATGTGCGGGTGTATCTGTCCGTGGGCGCCAAGTGCCCCAAGGCATACTTTGACGCGGTGCTCATGCACACCTACTCCTTCCTCTACCCCTACACGACCTACGGCGTGTCGGGCTATTATCTGCAAATGGGCGTCACCGACGCCTACTACGACGGCTGGTATGAGGGCGAGCGCATCCAAAGCGCCAGCCTCTTCCCGCGGGTGCTCGCCTCGCTCTCCTGGCGCTTTGGCGCGCAGGGGGCCATGCAGATTCCCGTGATCGGCTGGGTATTCAACATGGGGCTGATCGTGTGGGTGATGTTCTACCTGGTGCTGCGCGCGGCGTACCTGGGCCAGCGCGCGGCTTTCGGGGTCATGCTGCTGCCCGTGCTGCTGTGGGGCACGTTTTTGCTCGGGCCCGTGATGGCGGGCCGGTATATCTATCCATTTGTCTGCGCGCTGCCGGCCATGGCCTGCCGGGCCCGGCCGTGCGCGGCAGACCCGCAAGAAAACGGCTGACCGGCAACCATAGACACATCTATAAAGGAGAATGAAGACCATGCGACTGGATAAATATCTCAAGGTTTCGCGGATCATCAAGCGGCGCACGGTGGCCAAGGAGGCCAGCGAGGGCGGCCGCGTCACGATCAACGGCAAGACGGCCAAGCCCTCCAGCGAAGTGGCGCCGGGCGACGTGCTGGAGATCCGCTTTGGCGAAAAGATGGCGCGCTACCGCGTGCTCAGCGTCGCGGAAACGGTGCGCAAGGAGGAGGCCGGGGCGCTCTACGAGCTGCTCTCCGGTGAGGAGGACCTGGGATGAATGCAGCGGTAATCGTCGCGGCGGGGCGCGGCACGCGCATGGGCCTTGACCGCAACAAGGTGCTCACACCCCTGTGCGGACAGCCGGTGATCGTGCGCACAGTGCGCGCGTTTGCGGATACGGGGCTCTTTGACGGGGGCATCGTGGTGGTGACGGGCGCTTGCGATGTGGCAGACGTTCGCGCCATGCTGGGGCAAGCCGGCCTTTGCGCTACGGTCGTGCCCGGCGGGGCGGACAGGCAGCAGAGCGTGTCGCTGGGGCTTGCCGCGTGCGACGCGCAGGCCGACGTGATCGCCATTCACGACGGGGCGCGGCCGCTGGTCACGCGCGATGTGATCGCGCGCACACTGGAAAGCGCGCGCGAAACCGGCAGCGGCGTGGCGGCCGTGGCACTCAAGGACACCATCAAGCGCGTGGATGCGCACGGCGTGGTCGTGGATACGCCGCCGCGGGATGCGCTGCGCGCGGTGCAGACGCCGCAGACATTTTCCGCCGCGCTCATCCGCCAGGCGCACGCCCTGTATGCAGACAGCGGCGCGCGCGCCACGGACGATGCCATGCTCGTGGAGCGCATGGGGCACGCGGTGCGCCTGACACAGGGCGACGTGGAAAACATCAAGCTGACCACACCGGAGGACATGCTCCTGGCCCAGCAGGTCATCCTGCGCCGGGAGGACGGAAAGGAGCCGATGCGCATGAGAATCGGACACGGATACGACGTGCACCGCCTGGTGGAAGGGCGCAAGCTGATCCTGTGCGGGGTGGAGGTGCCCCACACGCTGGGCCTGCTGGGGCACAGCGATGCGGACGTGGCGCTGCACGCGCTGATGGATGCGCTGCTGGGCGCGGCGGCGCTTGGCGACATCGGCCGCCACTTTCCCGACACCGATCCCGCCTATGCGGGCGCGGATTCCGCCAGGCTGCTCGACCACGTGGTCGCGCTGCTGCAAGCGCGCGGCTATGCGGTGGGCAATGCGGATATCACAATCATCTGCCAGCGCCCCAAGCTCAAGGATTACATCGAGGCGATGCGAAAGACCGTGGCCGCGCACCTGCTCGTTGACGAAGACTGCGTCAACGTCAAGGCCACGACGACGGAAAAGCTGGGCTTTGAAGGTGAAGGGCTGGGCATTTCCTGCCACGCCGTGGCCTGCATCGAGCGCCGCCAGCCTTGACGAATTCCACACGGTGCGTTATCATGGGAGCGTTGTATGGCGCTCACCGCGCAAAGCGCGAACGGTTTGAAGGCACGATCGCCGTCTTCCCGCATAGGATAGCCCGGATTGCCGAGACTGTCTGGGGGGATGCGCGTGAATCAGGCGATCGAGCGCAGGGTGATCGAGGCCGCCGAATACATCGTCGCCACCGGGGCGACGGTGCGCCAAACGGCCCGCGTACTAGGGGTATCCAAATCGACCGTGCATAAAGATATGGAGACGCGTTTGCCGCAGCTGTCGCAGGCGCTTGCCCGCGAGGTCGCCACGGTATTCATGCGCAACAAGGCGGAGCGCCATCTGCGCGGCGGCGAGGCCACGCGCAGGCGGTATGCGCGGTTGAAAAGCGCGCAAGGCGCGGCAGACGGGGCCGGTCCGGCCTCTTGACAGGCCGAATACCGGATCATCCGCCGGGGAAACTGGAAGTTCAAAAGGAGTACGGCATTCATGTTTGGCATTGATGAACTGGGATTGGATCTGGGCACATCCGCCCTGCATATCGTGGTCAAGGGCAAGGGCATTGTGCTCAGCGAGCCGGCGTATGTGGCTTACGACAGGCAGACGCGCAACGTCGTGGCCGTGGGCGAGGAAGCGCGCCGCATGTACGGGCGCACACCCGCGGGCCTGATCGTGGAGCGGCCGCTGCGCGACGGGCGCATCCGCAGCTTTGATCTGGTCAGCAAGATGCTGCGCTACTTCATGCGCAGGGTGGTGGGCCGCCGGGCAGCGTTCCGCCCGAGGCTTTTGCTGGCGCTGCCGGGCGGCATGGCCCCCAGCGAGCGGCAGACGCTGGTCGACGTGCTGGTGGATGCCGGCGTGCGCAGCGTGGTGCCGGTGGATGAGAGCGTGGCGTCGGCCATCGGCGCGGGCATGCGCATCGACCAGCCCTACGGCCGCATGAACATCGACATCGGCGGCGGCCGCACGAATGTATCGGTCTTCTCCTTCGGGCACCAGATCGTCTGGGACATTCTGCCGGTGGGCGGAGACCGGTTTGACGATGCGATTGTGGACTATCTGCGCAAAAAGCACAACCTGCTCATCGGCTCGCGCACGGCGGAAGACCTGAAGGTGGACATCGGCTCGGCGCGGATGCGCGGCGTGAAGCTGGAGATGGACGCCTGCGGGCGCAGCCTGGTTTCGGGCCTGCCGCGCGCGGTGACGGTCTCCTCCGAGGAGATGATCGAGGCGCTTGACGAGCCGCTGCGCGAATTGATCAGCGCGCTGCACCGGATCATCGAGCGCACGCCGCCCGAGCTGGCCAGCGATATCTTCGACGAGGGCATCACGCTCAGCGGCGGCGGCGCGCAGCTCTTCGGGCTGGACGGAGTGATCACCGATCAGCTCAAGATCCGCACGGTGCTGTGCGACGAGCCGGAGCTGTGCGTAGCGCACGGGCTGAGCGCGCTCATCGACGATGCGGACCGCTACGAGAACATCGATCTGGTTTCCGGCAGCCGAAGCGACCTGATTGCAGACGACTGACCTGCCGCCAAGCCAGATTTTCCCACGCGCCGCCGCCGGGTGAACATCCCCGCGGCGGCTTTTCATGTGCCCTGAAATGTGATACAATAAATGCGTCCCTTTCCCATGTGTGCGGGGTTTCCGCCCCCGGCGGGCGCTCTGCCGCACCGATTCATGTTCTTCATTTGAGGTGAATGCCATGCGCTATGACGCGTTGCTCTGCGATGCAGACAACACCATTTTTGACTTTACAAAAGCAGAGGAAAACGCTTTTTCTGCCGCTTGTGCCCACATGGGCATGGAAGCCACAAAGGCGCTTTTGGCACGTTACAGCGAGATCAATGCGGCGCTGTGGAAGCAGCTTGAACAAGGAACCATCACCCAGGCGGTGCTCAGGGTGCAGCGGTTTGCGCAGTTTTTGTCGGAAACCGGGCACCCGGGAAGCGCGCAGGAGATGGCCGATTGCTATGCCGATGCGCTCAGCCGGCAGGATGTGCTTTTGCCCGGCGCGCTTGACGCCATGCGCCGCTGGAGCGCCAGGGTGCCGGTGGTGATCGTGACCAACGGCATATCCAGAATCCAGCACGGGCGCATGGACCGCAGCGAAATCCGCCACCTGATTTGCGGCATGATCGTCAGCGAGGAGGTGGGCGTAGCCAAGCCCGACCCGCGCATGATCGAGCTGGGCATGCAAAAGGCTGGCGTCGCCGACCGGCGCCGCGTGCTGATGCTGGGCGATTCGCTCTCCAGCGACATGGCGGCTGCCGCCAATGCGCAGGTGGATGGCTGCTGGTATAATCCGAACGGCGCGGCAAACGACCGCGGATTGCCCATCGCCTATGAAGTCCGCTCGCTTGACGAGGTGGACGCCATACTGCAAGGCAAGGAGGGACAGGCATGACCGGCAAACGACTGGGCCTTGCGGCGATGCTCGCCGCGCTGGCCTTCTCCCTGAGCGGCTGCTTCATCCAGCCGGACCCGACGCTCGACCCGCTGGTCATCACCGACGGGGAGGGCACCATTCCCTTTGGCACGGTGCAGTCGCTGCCCACGCCGACGCCCTCGCCCACGCCGCAGGCCACCCCCTCGCCCACGCCGGACACCTGGCAGCAGAGCGACCAGAGCACCTGGGAGGACTGGACGCAGGACAGCCTGCCCACCACCACGCCCCAGACGGTGGCCACTGCCGCGCCCGACGCGCAGAGCTGGGCAACCTCCACGGATGATTACAACGCGGGCTATCCCGTGCTGCGCATGGGCTCCACGGGCAACGACGTCAGCGACCTGCAGGCGCGCCTGACGGAGCTTGGCTACTACACCGGCACGATCGACGGCAAGTACGCCTCCGGCACGCAGAGCGCCGTGACGGAATTCCAGACGCGCAACGGCCTTTCCGCCGACGGCATCGCCGGGCGCGAGACGCAGGACCTGCTCTACTCGAGCTCCGCGCAGCCCAAGGTGGTCAGCGCCAGCGACACGCAGGAGACGTATCTTCTGCTCAAGCAGGGCACGTCGGGCCTGGAGGTGCGCAAATTGCAGGCGCGGCTGGCAGAGCTGGGCTACTACGCGGGCGGCGTCGATGGCATCTACGGCCAGACAACGACCGATGCGGTCAAGGCCTTCCAGCGCAACAACGGCCTGTCGGGCGACGGCCAGGCGGGTGAGCTGACGCAGGAAAAGCTCTACTCCTCCTCGGCCAAGTACGCCTCCAACCCCGTGGCGACGGCCGATCCCGACCAGACGCGCAGTCTGAGCATCGGCATGACCGGCAACGACGTGTACGCCATGCAGGAGCGGCTCATCGAGCTGCGCTACCTCGACGGCGTGGCGGACGGCATGTTCGGCACCGAGACGCAAAACGCGCTCATCGAGTTCCAGAAAAACAACGGCCTGACCGCCGACGGCGTGGCGGGCGCTTCCACGCTCAAGAAGCTGAGCGGAAGCTGCAAGGCGGCCCCGGGCGTATCGGTCACCCCCACGCCCAGCGGCACGGTGGTGCTGCGCGAGGGCGACAGCGGCGAAAATGTGTACCTCTTGCAGGCGCGGCTCTTTGAGCTGGGCTACTACAGCGGGCGCATCGACGGCCGCTTCACATCGGAGACGACGCAGGCCGTCAAGGCCTTCCAGCAGGCCAACGGCCTGACCGCCGACGGCATCGCCGGCGCGGGCACGCAGAGCAAGCTGGACAGCGGCAACGCCGTGGTGGCGCCGGGCACGGGTTCCTCCTCCGGCAGCGATACCGGAAGCAGCAGCGATTCGTCCGGCACGCTCTCCACGCTGCGCTATGGCGATAAAAACGACGAGGTGCGCGTGCTTCAGCAGTATCTGGGCGACCTGGGCTATCTCTCCACCTCGCCGGACGGGCAGTTTGGCTCCGCCACCGAGCGCGCCGTCAAGCTCTTCCAGGAGGCCAACGGCCTGACCGCCGACGGCATTGCCGGGAAGGGCACGCTCTCCATCCTCTACAGCGGCGACGCCGTCGCGTATGCGGATTACTTCGGCTCTTCGGGCAGCTCCGGCACGGCCGTGCAGCCCACCCCCACGCCCAACACCAACATCGTCATTCAGTGGGAGAGCGAGGGCGACGACGTGCTGCAATACCAGCTGCGCCTGGTGGAGCTGGGCTACCTGCAAAGCAAGAATGCCACGGGCAAGTTCAACCAGCCCACCGTCGATGCAACCAAGGCCTTCCAGACGATGAACGACCTCAAGGTGGACGGCGCAGCCGGCCCGGAATCCCTCAAACTGATCTATTCAGACGACGCGCTCAACGCGGAAGGCGTCCGCGTGGGCGGCACAATCGGAAGCACATCGGCCACTACGGTGGCCGATGTGCTTTCCCCGGGCATGTCCGGCGAACAGGTGCGCCAGGTGCAAAGCCGCCTTTCCGCGCTGGGCTACCTGTCCTCCTCCTTTGTCAGCGGCGTGTATGACACGCAGACCGAGCAGGCCGTCCGCCAGTTTCAGCAGGCCAATGGGCTGAGTGCCGACGGCGTGGCGGGCAGCAGCACCCAGTCCCGGCTGTACGCCTCCGGCGCCGTGACCGCCCAGGTCGCGCGGGCCCAGGCGGACAACTCCACCCGCCAAAACGAGGAATACCGCCTCAACGGCGCTTACCAGGCCAGCCTCTCGGGCGGCGGCATCGCCGTCAGCGACCGCGACAGCCTCTACTTTGCCGATGCTTCGCAGGGCGGCGTGCTGGTGCGCCGCCCCTACAACGGCGCCCCCTCCACCGTGCTCTCGCAGGATGTGCCGCGCTTTTTGCACCTGACCAACAGCCGCCTGTACTACGTCGCCAGCGACGGCGGGGAGGACTGCATCATCCGCATGAACACCGACGGCACCAATCGCGAGGTGCTCTGCCGGGCTGGCATCATCCTGCGCTTTGCGCTGCACGACGGCGATCTGTATTACCTGGATGCCAACGCCACGCTGCGCGAACGCACGCTCTCCGGCGAGGAAAGCGAGCTGATGACGGGCGTCAGCGATTTCACCGTCGACGCCCAGGGCGACGCGCTGCTGTGCGTCACAAATGAGGGCGTCGTCTCCTTTGGCATCACCACGGGCGCCCGCACCAATGTGTACGCCGGCCAGGCCGACCAGGCGGCCCAGTGCGGCGAGGCGCTGCTCGTGCGCACCGGCGGCTCCATCGTGCGGCTGCTCAACGGCCAGAGCGCCACCATCCGCCGCGACGGCGCCCGGTATCTGGGCGTGTACGGGCAGAAGGTCATTCAGCTCACCTCCAGCGGCGTCATCACCTGCGACGTAAACGGCGAAAACGCTTCGACGATCCTCTCCGGCTCGTTTGAATCCGCCTCCATCGCCGGAGGCGTGCTCTACGTGGGCTCGTCAAGCGGCTACACCCAGTGGGTGCAGCTGTGACAGGCGGACTTTGGGGACGCACAAAACGGACGATGCACCGTCAAGGCGATGGTGCATCGTCCGTTTTTTATATAGGTTCGGTTTCATCCCTTTCCATTCCCGGCCGCATCACTCTCCCCCGGCGTCCTGCTTTTTGAGCCTGTGCACGGACAGAATGGAAAACAAAAGCGTATACGCCGCGCACGCAAGCGCCAGTTGAAGCACGTCGATCTCCATATTGGGGTTATTGGCCCGCATGCCCAGGCACAGCAGCGAGTAGGGGAAAACCATGCCCACACCCCGGGACATGAGCATGAGGCCCGCGATCCCGCCCACCAGCGCGATGGCCACCGGAACGGCAAAGGAGCGCAGCGCCAGGCTCACATACAGCTGCACCGCGCACACGGCCGTGCCGCCCATCGCCCCGCAGAGCAGCCACCCGAAAAGCTCCGGGGGCGCCGGCTCCCGGATGCCCGCAAGAAAGCCGCTGAGCACAAACAGAGCGCCCGTGACCGCCTGCACCAGGCACGCCATGCCCGCCGCCGGGATGAGCTTGGACAGATACAGCGTGCCCACCGGCACGGGCATGGTCAGAAAGGCGTTGAGGTTGTGCCCGGCCTGCTCAATGCGCCACTGCCAGGCGCAGAACACCCCCAGCAGCGCAGGCAGGAAAAACGTGGAAGCAAAGAGCGTGTGCTGGGTCCACAGGCTGTACCATGTGTCATCGAGCACGGAGAGGTTGGCCAGGTAATTGGCCGTGCCCAGCACCGCCGGAAACAGCGGCAGCACGAAGAACGCCAGAAAAACCGGCGCGTGCCGGCGCTTGATGCGCTCGGCGCGCAGTGCGCAAAGCAGCATGGCTCACTCCTCCTTTCGCATAAACAGCGCAAAGCCCGCCACAAGAAACGCCGCACTCCACAGGACCAGCAGCCCCACATCCAACGCCAGCGGCGTGCGCCAGAAAAACGTAGTCACGTGCGTCGTCTCGTTCCAATTCATGCCCACCAGCAGCAAAAGCCCGTAGTAGCCCCAGGGCATGCACCGCTGCACCCACATGGGAAAGAGCATGGAGAGCAGCCCCGCAAAGCTGCCGCACAGCCCCACGATCAGCGCGACCGCCTGATTGGCAAACCGCAGGGACAGCGCCTGCTGCAGCGCGTACACCATCATGGAGACCGCCCAGCTGATGAGCGTGAACAGCGCCCACGTGCCCCAGGGCACGCCGCCCGCAAAGTGCAGCCCTGCCCCCAGCGCGATAAAGAGCGCTGTGCGCAGCGTCAGCAGCGCACAAAGCATCAGCGCGCCCCAGCACAGCTTGGCCGCATACAGGCGCGCCGGGGTGATCAGCGTCTCCAGCAGCTTAAACGTCATCCCCCTGTGCTCCGCTTCCCCGTTCCGGCTGGCCAGCACGGCTACGGTCAGCGGCAGCATGATGGCATCCACCAGCGCAAGGTTGTAAAACAGCAGCATCCATCCATCCCGGATGTCCTGCTCATCCAGCCGGGCGAGAAACACGCCCATCCAGATCAGCTGGGCGGCGATCAGCGCCAGGCAGACCAGCATAACCTTTCTCCTTTTGCACTTGTAAAACTCCAGCCGGATTGCTTTCACAGGCTCACCGCCTTTCCCGTCAGCGCAAGGAAGATGTCCTCCAGGCTCGTCTGGCGCTCCTCCAGCCGCAGGATGTGAAGGTGATGCGCCGAAAGCATCTGCGCGATGTCCAAAACGGCCTCGTCGCACAGCATCGGCAAGATCAGGTACGCGCCTTCCGTCTCCGACTGCACATTCTGCCCGGCCAGCACCGCCTGTGCGGCTGCGTTGT
This sequence comes from Candidatus Ventricola gallistercoris, assembly GCA_018716525.1. Taxonomy (GTDB): domain Bacteria; phylum Bacillota; class Clostridia; order Christensenellales; family Aristaeellaceae; genus Ventricola; species Ventricola gallistercoris. Next base: position 14,202 of record DVJV01000109.1, on the reverse strand, counting down.
CCGTGGTGCGCAGCGCCAGGTTGTGCCGGCTCTTTTCGTGCAGCGCGCTGAGCGTGTCCTGATACACCAGCTTTCCCTCGCTGATGATACCCACATGGTCGGCCATCTGGTCGATCTCGCTGAGCAGGTGGCTGGAGACCACCACCGTCATGCCCAGCCGCTCCGGCAGGCTGCAAATCAGTTCGCGCATCTCCTGAATGCCCGCCGGGTCAAGCCCGTTTGTGGGTTCATCCAATATGAGCAGCTTCGGGTAACCCAGCAGCGCGCAGGCCAGCCCCAGGCGCTGCTTCATGCCCAGCGAGTAGTGCGCCACCCGCTTGTTGCGCTGCTCGTACAGCCGAACAATCTGAAGCACCTCCCCGATGTCCTTTTCCGGCACGCCGCGAAGCGTCTGCACGATGCGCAGATTCTCTTCCCCCGTCAGGTGGCCGTAGGCGCTGGGGCTCTCAATCAGGCTGCCGACCTTTCGCAAAATGTCCAGCCGGTTTTTCGCATTCATGGCTCTGCCCATCACCTGGATGGTGCCCTCTGTGGGGTGCACAAGCCCCAGGATCATCTTGAGCGTCGTGGATTTGCCCGCGCCATTGGGGCCCAAAAAGCCATAAACGCTCCCCTCCGGCACGCAAAGATTCAGGTGATCGACCCGCATGGCTGTCTGATACCGCTTGCACAGGCCTTGTGTTTGTATGATCGGCATGGCGTTCATCCTCCTTTTTTCGCCCTCATGATACCGCTTCCGCCTTACGCGCCGATGAAGCGCACCTTACGGTTTCCTTACTTCGGGCGCGCAGCCGGTGCAAAAGCGGCGAAAGTGTGGTATCATCGGGGTACAAAGGAGGGGGACGCCCTATGCCCTACACGATCCTGGTTGTCGATGACGAGCCGGCGCTGCAACGCATGGTCAGCGAGATCCTGAGCGAATACCGGGTGGAGACGGCGGGCAGCTGCACCGAAGCCATGGCCGCCTTCGGCCGCTGCGCGCCGGACGCCGTGCTGCTGGATGTGATGCTGCCCGATGGCGACGGCTTCACCCTGTTTTCCGCGCTGCGCAGGCGGCGCGATGTGCCTGTGCTCTTCCTCTCCGCGCGCGATGAGGATGAAGCCCGCCTTCGCGGCCTGGGCCTGGGGGCGGACGACTACATCACCAAGCCGTTTCTGCCGCAGGAGCTGCTGCTGCGGCTGGGGGCCGTGCTGCGCCGGGTCTACCGCGAGCCGCAGGCGCAAACGGCCCGCCTGGGCGATGCGCTGATCGACTGGGGCAAGAGCCGGATTCTGCGCGACGGCCACACCTACGCGCTCACCGCCAAGGAATACGCGCTGCTTTCCAAGCTGTGGGAGAGCCGCGGAAACATCGTCACCCTCGACGCGCTGTGCCAGGCCCTGTGGGAAGGCCCCATGATCGGCTATGAAAACACGCTGATGGTGCACATCCGCAGGCTGCGGGAGAAGATCGAGGCCGATCCCTCGCACCCGCGCCATCTGCTGACGGTGCGCGGGCTGGGCTACCGGCTCGCACGGGAGGCGGAGGCATGAAAACCCGTCATCTTTTCAAGGCGGCGCTCATGCTCACGGCGTCGGCCGTGCTGGTCAGCGTGCTGTTTTTGGCGGGGATGCTCAGCTTCATCGTCGCATCGTATCTGATGGATGGCATGCCGGAAATCTCGTCGGGCCGCATCAGCGCCGCACTCACCCAGACGGACGGCACATACACATTCACCGGCGCCGGTCTGCTCGAGCCGGACGGCCTGTGGGCCATGCTCATCGGCATGGATGGCGACGTCTGCTGGCAGCATGACCTGCCCGCGGATGTGCCGCTGCACTACTCGCTCACCGATGTGGCCTCCTTCACCCGGTGGTATCTGCGCGATTACTCCGTGGTCTCCCGCATCCGGGAGGACGGGCTGCTGGTGATCGGCTCGCCCAAGGGCAGCATCTGGAAGCACAATGTCGTGCTGGACATGCGCACCCTCCTGCGCCTGCCCTGGTGGGTGGCCGGCACGGTTTTGCTGTCGCTCGCCTGCGTGCTGGGCCTCTCGGCGCTGATGCTGCGCCACTGGTTCCGCCAGGCGCAGGCCGCGCGGGACACGGCGCGCGCCGAGTGGATCAACGGCATCTCGCACGACATCCGCACGCCGCTGAGCCTGGTGATGGGCTGCGCCGGGCAGCTTGAGGCGGATGAAACGCTCACCGACGCCCAGCGCAGGCGCGCGGAAATCATCCGCCGCCAAAGCCAGACCCTGCGGGACCTGGTCAACGACCTGAACCTGACCATGCGCCTCCAGTGCGCGATGCAGCCCCTGCGGCGTCAGGCTCTGCAGCCCGAAGCCTTCCTGCGGCAGACCGTGGCCGATTTTCTCAACGGCGGCCTGGCGGAGGGCTACCCGGTGGAGCTGTCGCTCCCGCAATCGCCCATGCCGGAGATCCTGGCCGATGAAAGCCTGCTTCGCCGGGCGGTGGGCAACCTGCTTGCCAACTGCGTGCGCCACAACGCCCCCGGATGCCTCATCCTCGTGGGCGGGATGACCCGGGGCGCATGGTGCGTGCTGTTTGTGGAGAGCGGCGCACCCGCCGGCCCGGTGTCGCCCCCCGGCGAGCAGCCGGCGGACGGCAGCGCGGCGCATGGCACCGGGCTTAAGCTGGTCAGCCAGATTGCCTCGGCGCACGGCGGCTCGGCGCGCTTTGCCGCTGGCGCGCATTTCCGCTGCGAGATTCGCCTGCCGCTCCCCCGAAACTAAAACCGCATGAAAAACCCCGCAAAGGGCGGCATGGGCCGCTCTCTGCGGGGTTTTGTGTGCCGAAAAAATCCGCCTGCGGCGTCTTTTCCCGGATCTGGGGCGTTTTCCGCCCGTCATGGCTCAGGCGATTTCCAGCGCGATCTCCATCATCTGGGTGAAGGACGTCTGCCGCTCCTGCGCCGGAAGCGATTCGCCGGTGAACACGTGGTCGGAGATCGTGCAGATGGCCAGCGCGTTCTTGCCCGCGCGCGCAGCGTTCAGGTAGAGCGCGGCGGATTCCATCTCGATGGCCAGCACGCCCAGCTTCTTGAGCTTGCCGCCCGCGCCGGATTCATCGTAGAACGTATCCGAGGAATACAGCGCGCCGACGTTCGGCTCAATGCCCATCTTCCGGGCGGCGGCGACAGCCTTCTCCAGCAGCTCAAAGGAGCAGCACGGCGCGAGCTGCCCGTCAAAGCCAAACTGGCGGCCAAAGTTTGAATTGGTGTAGGCGCTCATGCCCATCACGATGTCGCGCACCTTCACGTTGTCGCAAAGGCCGCCGGCAGTGCCCACACGGATGATGTTCTCCACGCCGTAGTAGTTGTACAGCTCATAGGAATAGATGCCGATGGACGGCATGCCCATGCCCGAGGCCATCACGGAGACGCGCTTGCCGCGGTAAGTGCCGGTGTAGCCCTGCACGCCGCGCGTGTTGTTGACGAGCACCGGGTCGGTCAGGTACGTCTTTGCGATGAACTGGCTGCGCAGCGGGTCGCCCGGCATCAGCACGGTGCGGGCAAAATCGCCCTCCTTCGCGGTGATGTGGGGCGTGGGGATATTCGGATTGGCCATGATAGCAGCTCCTTTCCATTGAATTTATGTCTTGGGATGTGTATCTTCATTATACCCGCTTGGCGCGCGCTTGCCAACAGGCAATCCTCTCTTTTCGCCCGGCTTGACATTCCACCCAAAACCCTATAAACTGAAAGGCATCAATTGTCCGAAGGGAGGCGGCGCGCATGCGCCTTTTTGTAAACGCCCGGCGCTGGACGCTCTGCACGCTTGGCGCGCTTTTCGTGCTGCTTGTGCTCTGCGCACTGACGGTGTACATCGTCGATCCGTTTGAGCAGTACCGGGAGTCGCGCATCCTGCCACTGTACGACCAGGAGAGCTACAACAACCCCGGCATCGCCAAAAACTACGACTACGACGCCGTCATCCTGGGCACGTCGATGGTGGAGATGAGCCACCCCTCCGTGATCGACGAGTGTTTTGGCGTGCACTCGGTCAAGCTGCCGATGCGCGGGTCGTATGCCTCGCAGATGGGCTGGCAGCTGACGCACGTGCTCTCCTACAAGCCGCTCAAGCTGGCCATTTTGGCGGTGGACACCTACAGCCTGATGGGCCCGCCGGACACCGACGAGGAAATCTACGACTACCTGTGGAACGACAACCTGCTCGACGATGTCCATTACCTGCTCAACCGCGACGTGCTGCTGGTGCGCGTGCCGCGGATGCTGCAAAACATCGGCAAGCCCACGGACACCAAGCGCGACGACATGTACCAGTGGACGGACGTGGTCTTTGCCGCGCAGAGCGTGTATGACTCCATGCGCGTCTCCGAGCAGCAGCCCATGCAGGATGTGCGGGTGGAGCGCTCCACCGAGAACATCGTGCGCCACCTGGAGCCTTCGATCAAGGCGCACCCGGAGACGGCGTTTAAGATCTACATGCCGCCCTATTCGGTGGGCTACTGGTACATGATGACCCGGGGCGGCCTCTCCGAGCAGCAGATGCGCGCGCGCACGCGGCTGTGCGAGCTGCTGCTTTCCTACCCGAACGTGGAGATCTACGATTTCTCCTCGCGCGTGGAGTGGATCTGCGATCTTGACAATTATTTTGACTACTCGCACCACAGCGGGGAGATCAGCGACGCGATCATGCGGGGCATGGCAGCCGGGGAATGCCGCGTCTACGACGTCTCGGACATGGAAGCGGGCAACGAGCGCATCCGCCAGGCTGTGACGGAATTTGCTTCGCAGTATGAGGCGCGCTAAGCCCGCCGCGCGCATGATTTGCCCGGGAAGGCGGCAGCCTAACCGGGAACGCAAGCCTTACACAGGAGGAAATGCCATGATCATCACCGTGCTGGACGGGCAGGGCGGCGGCATCGGCCGCGCGCTGATCGCCGCGATTTTGCCCCAGCTGCCCGAGGGCGCGCAGCTTTGCTGCGTGGGCACCAACGCCATGGCCACGGCGGCCATGCTCAAGGCGGGCGCGCAGCGGGGCGCAACGGGGGAAAACGCCGTGCGCTGGGCAGCAGAGCACGCTGATGTGCTGGTGGCGCCCATCGCGCTGGTGCTCAAGGATGCCATGATGGGCGAAGTCACGGGCGATATGGCCGCGTGCGTGGGCGCAAGCCGTGCTGTTCGCATTCTGGTGCCCACGGAGCGGTGCGGCACGCATGTGGCCGGCGCACGCGGCGCAAGCCTGCAAGCGCTGGTGGAAGACGCCGCCGCGCAGGCGGTTGCCTTGGCTTTGGCAGGGTCAAAAGCGCGCACTTGACGGGGCCTGTCAATTGTCTTATAATGGAAAAGAACCGATTCAATGCCGTTCAAGGAGGTATTTCTGTGATTATTGATCGCATTGAGGAACAGGAGCGCTACTATTCTCTGCACCCCGACATGGAGCTCGCCTTCGCGTTCCTGGCGGAAGCGCCCGATCTGGAGCCCGGCCGCTATGAGCTGGGCAGCGGCCTTTTTGCGACCGTCTCGGAGGGAGACACGCGTCCGATGGAGACCGTCAACCTGGAATCGCACAAGAAGTACATCGACCTGCAGTATTGCATCGCCGGCGGCGAGCGCATGTCCTGGGCGCATGTGCAGGAGCTCAACCTGCTCAGCGAGGACCCCGAGCACGACAATTACTTCTATACCGGCACATCCACGTCGATCTCCGTGCGGCCGGGTATGTTCTACGTCATGTTCCCGAGCGACGGGCACAAGGGCGCCTGCCACCACGAGTTCATGAAGCATTACCGCAAGGTCGTCGTCAAGATTCCCGTCAAAGCATAATTCGCACAAAAGCCGCAGGTTCATGCGGCTTTTTTTGCAAAGAGGGCCCGGCGCACGGCAAAAGCCCCGCTGCTTATGCGGCGCTTTGTAACCTCAAATCATATCATCAATGTGGAGGGCACACCATGAAGACGATATTCGCATACGATCCCTGGCGTCTGGTGGAAAACGAGCTGCACCGGGAGGACATGCGCCTTTCCGAATCCATGACATCCACCGGCAACGGGCATATGGGCATGCGTGGCAACTTTGAAGAGCGCTACAGCGGCGACAGCCACCGCGGCACCTATCTGGCGGGCGTGTGGTTCCCCGACAAAACGCGCGTGGGCTGGTGGAAAAACGGCTACCCGCAGTACTTCGGCAAGGTCATCAACGCGATGAACATCCTCTCCCTGCGCGTGCGCATCGACCGGGAGGATATCGACCTGTTCAAGGATGACGTCGTCTCCTTCTGCCGCGTGCTTGACATGCGCGAGGGCGTGCTCACCCGCGAGTTTACCATCCGCCGGGAGCGCGGCACGGTGCGGGTGGTCTTTGAGCGGTTTGTGTCCATCGCCCGGCGCGAGATTCTGGCCATCCGCTGCCGCGTGACGGCAGATTACGACTGCAAGGTGGCCTTCATCCCGGCCATCGACGCGGACGTGCGCAACGAGGACGCCAACTACGAGGAGACATTCTGGCTCTTTGAAGGCGAAGAGGAAGACGACGATGTGCTCAGCGTACGCGTGCGCACCAAGGAAAACCCCTTCGGCACGCCCCGCTTTGCCGTGTGCGGCGCGATGGCGGTCACGCCCAATGAGCGGCCGCGCAAGATCAAGACCGATGTGGACGAGGGGTATGTCGCGCGCAAATACGTATTTGACGCCGAAGCCGGGCAGACCGTCGGCTGCGACAAGTTTGTGTGCGTGACGACCAGCCGCGACCATGACGAATCGCTGCTGTGCGCCGATGCCCGCACCGGCGTGCTCGCCGCACAGGCCGCCGGATACGACGCGCTGCGCCGCGAGCAGGCGCGCGCCTGGGCCCGCCGGTGGGAAAAGGCCGATGTGCGCATCGACGGCGACGTGGCCGGGCAACAGGGCATCCGCTTTAACATCTTCCAGCTCTTTTCCACGTACTATGGCGAGGACGCCCGCCTGAACATCGGCCCCAAGGGCTTCACGGGTGAAAAATACGGCGGCGCCACCTACTGGGATACGGAGGCCTACTGCCTGCCGATGTACACCGCCATTGCCGGCGAGGAAGTCGCCTGCAACCTGCTGCGCTACCGCTACCTGCAGCTGGACGGCGCCTACCACAACGCGCGCCAGCAGGGCCTGCCCGGCGCGCTCTACCCGATGGTGACGTTCACCGGCGTGGAGTGCCACAACGAGTGGGAGATCACATTCGAGGAGATCCACCGCAACAGCGCCATCGCCTACGCGATCTACGCCTACACGCAGTACACCGGCGACCGCACCTATCTGGATACCTGCGGCATCGACGTGCTGCTGGCCATCGCGCGCTTTTGGGCGGGCCGCGTGCACTGGTCCGCCCGCGCGCAGAAATACATGATCCACGGCGTCACCGGCCCCAACGAGTACGAAAACAACGTCAACAACAACTGGTACACCAACCGCATGGCCGCGTGGGAGCTTTCCTACACCGCCGAGCAGCTGATGCTCGTGCCGCGCGAAAAGGCGCAGACGCTCGGGGTCAACGCCGAGGAGATCCGCCGCTTCCGCGAGATCAGCGAGAAGATGTACCTGCCCTACGACGAGAAGCTGGACATCTTCGTGCAGCACGACACCTACCTTGACAAGGATCTGAAGCCGGCCAGCAGCCTGCCGGAGGACCAGCGGCCGCTCAACCAGAAGTGGAGCTGGGACAAGATTCTGCGCTCCTGCTTCATCAAGCAGGCGGACGTGCTGCAGGGGCTCTACTTCCTGGAGCCGCTCTACGACAAGGAGATCATCCGCCGCAACTTCGAGTTCTATGAGCCGATGACGGTGCACGAATCGAGCCTCTCCCCGTGCGTGCACAGCATTCTGGCGGCGGCCATCGGCGAGCTTGACAAGGCGCAGGAGCTCTACCGCCGCACTGCCCGGCTGGATCTGGACAACATCAACAACGACACGCAGGACGGCCTGCACATCACCTCCATGGCTGGCAGCTGGCTTGCCATCGTGCAGGGCTTTGCCGGCATGCGCACGCTCACCGGCGAGCTGCACTTTGCCCCGCAGCTGCCCAGCGGCTGGGATGGCTACGCCTTCAAGATCGTCTACCGCGGCCGCCTGATCGAGGTGAGCGTCTCCCGCGAGGGGACGGGCCTGAGGCTTCTGTCGGGCGAGTCGCTTGACGTGGTGCTAAACGGCCGCAAGATCACGCTGGAGCTGTCCCAAATGGCGCGCGCGCAGGAAGAGGAAGAAGAGCATGTTTGATATCGCCATCGTCGGCGCGGGCCCCGCGGGGTACAGCGCCGCCATCAACGCGCGCAAGCGCGAAAAGACGGCCGTGGTCATCGGCCAGAACACGGGGTGGCTCAGCCGCGCGCACAGCGTGACCAATTACCCCGGATTGCCGGATATCTCCGGCGAGGCGCTGCTTCGCGCCATGCGCGAGCAAGCCGGGCAGATGGGCGCAGAGATGCGCCCCGGCGTCGTCCACCAGATCCTGCCGATGGGCGAATCCTTCGCGCTCTCGCTGGGCGCGGATTTTCTGGAGGCGCGGCGCATCATCCTGTGCACAGGGGCCAGGCAGCCGCGTCTGCTTCCCGGCGAGCAGGAGCTGCTGGGCCGCGGGGTCAGCTACTGCGGCACATGCGACGGCATGCTCTACCGGGGCAAGCGCGTGGCCGTGATCGCGCAGGGCCCGGAAGCGCCCTCCGAGGCGAACTTCCTGAGCGGGCTGTGCAGCGAGGTGGTCTATTTCGGCGAAGCAGACGAAGCGCTCAACCCGTCCGTCGTCGTGCGCAGCGGAAAGTGCGAGGCGATCCTCGGGCAGCAAAAGGCCGAAGGGCTGCGCGTGGATGGGGAGGATCTCCCCTTTGACGGCGTGTTCATCTTCCGCGAGGCGGCGGCGCTCACCACGCTGCTGCCGGGGCTTGAAATGGATGGCCACTTCCTGCGCGTGGACCGGCAGATGCGCACCAGCGTGCCCGGCGTGTTTGCCGCGGGGGACTGCACCGGCCTGCCTTTGCAGGTGGCCAAGGCCGTGGGTGAGGGCTGCGTGGCGGCGCTCGCCGCGGCGCAGGAGCTGGGCTAAAGCCCGCCCGGCTGCCCAAAGGGCGGAGGGATGCGCCTGTCAATATCAGGAAACGCCCGGTTTGGGTTGCGAAACAGCCCCCGCTTATGTTATGATGTATATACAAACAGGCTCTTTTGCGAAAGGAGGAATGCCGATGCGCACAATCGAAACAGACCGCGCCGTGGTGGATATCGTCGCCTGGCCTGAGGACAGGCCGTGGGAAGGCCGTTACCAGACGGCCAGCCAGATCGAGCCGGGATTGTGCAGGCTCATTCTTTCCCCCGGCGTGTTCCACGACGCCGCCCGGGCCAACACCGCATACCGGCGCTTTGCCAGAAAGATCAGCCAGGAGGGGCTTGTGCCGCCGAATGTGGTCTTTCGGCAGATGACCTCCCGCGCATCGCGCAACGTGTTCTGCATCCTGACGACGACGGAATCCGTGTTCAATTCCGCCTGCGACATCGGGCGCGTCTATGTGGTGGAGTCGGGCATCGACCAGCGGCGGCGGCTGTGCGCCGTGCTGCTTGACCAGGACCGGGACGACGGCCCCAAACAAAACGCCATGTAAGCAACCCTGGCCGCAGACGCGGCAGATCATCTCATGACGAGGTCACCCCATGCAAAAGCTGCCCAACGGTTATGAACAGCAAATGAAACGCCTGCTCGGTGAAGCAGGCTTTTTCGCATATATGCAATCGCTTTGCGAGCCGGTCACGCGCGCGCTGCGCGTCAACCTGCTCCTGTGCCCGGACGGCGTGCCGCCCTGCCCGATCGAGGGGCTGGGCGCTCCGGTGCCCTGGGCAAGGGGCGCCTATTTTGTGGAAGGCGACGCCCGGCCCGGGCTTTCGCCGCTGCACGAGGGCGGGCTGTTTTACCTGCAGGAGCCCAGCGCGCTGAGCGCCGTCTCCGCGCTCGATCCGCAGCCCGGTGAGCGCGTGCTCGACCTGTGCGCAGCGCCCGGCGGCAAGACCACCCAGATCGCCGCGCTCATGCAGGGCCGCGGCCTGCTCGTGTGCAATGAGCCCGTGCCCTCCCGCGCGCAGATCCTCTCCCGGAATGTGGAGCGCATGGGCGTGCCCCACGCCGTGGTGACCTGCGCGATGCCCGATGCGCTCGCGGCGCGCTTTCCCGCATATTTTGACCGCATCCTCGTGGATGCCCCCTGCTCCGGGGAAGGCATGTTCCGCCGCCAGGTCGAGGCGCGCGACGAGTGGAACGAGCGCACCCCGGCGGGCTGCGCCGACCGGCAGCTCGAGATCCTTACCCAGGCGGCGCGCATGCTTGCGCCCGGCGGGGTGATGGTCTACTCCACCTGCACGTTCAACGATGTGGAGAACGAGGGCGTGCTGGCGCGCTTTCTGGATGCGCACCCGGACTTTGCGCTGCGCCCCTTTGCCCTGCCCGGTCTGCCCCCGGCAGGCAAGGGCTATGTGCACCTGTACCCGCACGAAATCCGGGGGGAGGGGCACTTTGTCAGCCTGCTGTGCCGCCAGGACACGGGCAGGGACAGCGCGCGCCCCGGCGACATGCCCCGCCGTCAGGGCGGGCGCACCCGCCCGTCCCGCACGCCGAAGGCGGATGCATTGCGCGCTGGCGCGTTGGAGCTGCCCGATGTGCTGGCCCCCGGCGTCACATTCCCGCGCCTGCATACGGCGGGCGATGCCCTCTGGTCGCTGCCCGAAGGGCTGGAGATGGAGCGCCTTGACGGCCTGCGGGTGCTGCGCACCGGCTTGCTGCTTGCGCACATGGAAGGGCGCCGCGCAGAGCCGGATCACGCGCTGGCCATGGCGCTTTCCCCTGCACTGGCCGTGCGCACCGCTTCGCTCACCCCGGCGCAGGCCCTCGCCTACCAGGCAGGCGAAACGCTTGACCTGGGCGATCTGCCGCCCGGATACACGCTGCTGTGCTGCGAAGGCGTCTCCCTGGGCTGGGGCAAGCAGGCCGGCGGCATGATGAAAAACCACTACCCCAAGGGTCTGCGCCGGAGGACTTAACGCCGGCGCAGGCCCCTTTTCTTTAAGGCTTGCTGCTCCTTTTGGGAATCACTGCACCAGGTTCAGTTCATCGCCCGAGAGTTCGTAGCCCACAAAGCCATCCGGCACACCGCCGACGATGATGGACTCCGCCACCAGCATGTTGGCCGATACGTTGGTGGTTTTCGCCCCGGTGGGAATCACGATGCGGATCGTCGCCGACACCTGCAGGTAGACCTTGTGGCGCGTCTGGTTGATGCCGCAGGCCTCAAACTCCGTCTCAAAATCCGTGCTCACCGAACCGATGGGCACGATCGACACCGGAATGCCCGGCCCGCTGCCCGCCAGCAGCGTGATGCCCAGCGCCGCGCCCAGCGGCACGCTGACCCGCTCGCTGCTCATGTTTTCAAGCATGCGCAGCACGGCCGCACCGGCCTTGTCGGCCAGGCGGTTCATCTGCACGGTGTTGGCCGACAGCAGCGCCACCTGGCCGTTTTCATCCATGCGCACGTTCATCAGTTCCTCGTAGTCCACCCCGTCCCCCAGCGCCTGCCCCAGCGCCGCATTGAGCACCTGCGAGGCCAGGGAAGCCGAGCGCGCCTCCGCCAGCGAAAGCACGATGGGCTTGAAATTGCGGTCGATGAGCAGCAGCACCGCCGCCAGCAGCAGGACAAGCAGCACAAGCCGCCTGCACAGCCGCCGCCTGCGGGCGCGCGATGAATACCTCTTCACCTGAGCGGCTGTCATGCCATCCCTCCTCGTGGAGGAATATGCACCGGGCCCCCAGGATATACAAAAAACCGCCGCTTTTCCAAGAAGGAAAAGCGGCGGCTTTCAGTGTGCCGAAAAAGTCCGCCTGCGGCATCCTTAGCAGGATGCGCGCTGCCCGGCGCATCAGATCTTGATGCCGTTGAGAATGAAGCCCTGGTCCGCATCCACGGTGATGCACATGCCCTGCTTGAGCATGTGAACAGCCTGGTTGGTGCGGTCCATAAACAGCGGGATGCCCAGCGCCTGGCAGGCGACCACGGCATGGCACTCCATGTTGGTCTCCTCCACGACGACAGCCGACGCCTTGCGCAGATAGGGCAGCATATCGCTGGTGGTCATCTTGGTGACGATAATCATACCGTCTTTGAAGTTGCTCTCCAGATCGCTGAGCGTGTTCACGCTGCACACGCGCCCCGCGACGCGGCCCTGACCCACGCCAACGCCGCGCAGCAGCACGTCGCCGACGATGTGCGCCTTGATCAGGTTGGTGGTGCCGGAAACGCCCGTGGGCACGCCGGCGGAGATGATGACCACGTCGCCCGTCTTGACCAGCCCGGCCTGGTGGGCCACCTCCACGGCCGTGTGGATCATCTCATCGGTATCGCTGCTCATCTCCATGCGGGCGGGCACAACGCCGTAGCAGAGCCCGAGCTGGTGATAGGTGTGCTCGCTGGTCGTGGGCGCGATGACCGGGCAATCCGGATGGAAGCGCGCGACCATGCGGGCCGTGGTGCCGGAGTTGCTGGGCGTGATGATCGCCGCAGCTTCCAGATCCTTGGCCATAGCGCAGCACGCATACGAAACCGCATCGGCCACCGTGCGCACCGAGCCGCTGCTGACCACATCGTTTTGGATGGCCTGCCCGTCGCCATGCAGGGCGCACGCCTCGATATAGGAGGCGATGCGCACCATCGTGCCCACGGCCTCCAGCGGATACTTGCCCGCGGCCGTTTCGCCCGAGAGCATGATGGCGTCGGTGCCGTCGATGATGGCGTTGGCCACGTCGCTGGCCTCCGCGCGGGTCGGGCGCGGGTTGCGGATCATGGAGTCGAGCATCTGCGTGGCGGTGATGACCGGCTTGGCCGCCACGTTGCACTTGCGGATGAACTGCTTTTGCAGCACGGGCACCTCTTCCATGTCCACCTCGACGCCCAGGTCGCCGCGCGCGACCATGATGCCGTCGGACACCTTGAGGATCTCGTCGAAGTTATCCACGCCCATGCGGTTTTCAATCTTGGAGAAGATCTGCACGTGGCTGCCGCCATTGTCGGCGCACAGCTTGCGGATGGTCAGCACGTCGCTGGGGCGGCAGACGAACGACGCCGCGATCAGGTCGATGCCGTGCTCAATGCCAAAGATGATGTCGCTGCGGTCCTTTTCGCCGATGGAGGGCATCTGCAAATCCACATCCGGCACGGAAATGCCCTTGCGGTTGCCCAGCACGCCGCCGTTGGTCACGGAGCAGACGATGTCCGTGCCGTTTTCGATGCGCTTGACTTCCATGGCCAGCAGGCCGTCGTCGATGAGCACGCGCGTGCCGGGCTTGACCAGCTCCACCATCCGGGGATAGGTGATGGACACCTGCGTCTGATCGCCTTCGACATCGCGGCTGGTGAGGATGAACTCGCTCCCCGCCTCCAGCGTCACCGAACCCTCCTTGAGCGTCTTGGTGCGCACCTCCGGGCCCTTGGTGTCCAGCATGATGGCCACCGGGATGTGCTTCTCCTCGCGCAGCCGCTTGATGCGCTCGATACGCGTGCCCTGCTCCTCATAGCTGCCGTGAGACATATTCAGACGGCACACGTTCATGCCCGCGTCCATCAACTTGGAGACCATCTCCTCGCTGTCGCTGGCCGGGCCCAGTGTGCAGACAATTTTGGTCTTTCTCATGCTCATACAGGAATACCCTCCCTTTCCGCGCCCATCCTCTCCCGCGGGCGCCGCTCCTGTCTGACAAATGTCATCGTTATTGTATCACACAGGGAAATTTTACCCTGAAAACCCTGTGCTGTCAACGGCTGACAAGCCGCCGCCTCAAAATATTGTCCCCGGCCTGCGCGCTTGGGCCGCGCAGGGCATTTGGGCATTCAAATTTCAAAATGAGGGCTAGTCAGAGCCCGTCCTGTTTTGGTATAATGTAAATTGTGTATTTTTGCGGATTGTGCGATGCGCACAATCGCCATACAAACCACTTACAGGTGAAGTTATGCTGTTTAACTCGTTTGAATTTCTCATCTTCTTCCCCGTCGTCACGCTGGCCTATTTCCTGATGCCCCGCCGCATCCGCTGGGTCTGGCTGCTTGTGACCAGCTACTACTTCTACATGAACTGGCATGCCGAATACGCGCTGCTCATGGCCGCCTGTACGCTGGTCACGTTCCTGTGCGCCCGGCTTATCGACAGGCAGGAAAGCCTGAAGACCCGAAAGCGCGTGCTCATCGC
>DVJV01000108.1 GCA_018716525.1 Candidatus Ventricola gallistercoris | reverse complement strand
CGCTGTAAAAAGTACAATTTTGCATTTTATGTCAAAAACATAGGCAAAAAAGCGTTTGAAATTGGGCCGGACAGTGCTATAATAGGCGGGTCATAAATCCGGCGCAACAAACAGGTAAAAGGGGGAATCGCCATGCGCACAAAATTCATATTCGTCACCGGCGGCGTCGTCTCGTCGCTGGGCAAGGGCATCACCGCGGCCTCGCTGGGCAGGCTGCTCAAATGCAGGGGGCTGAAAGTCTCGATTCAGAAATTCGACCCGTACATCAACGTCGATCCCGGAACCATGAATCCCTATCAGCACGGCGAGGTGTTTGTCACCGACGACGGCGCGGAAACCGATCTCGACCTGGGCCACTACGAGCGGTTCATCGATGAAAACCTCACCCAGGCCGCCAACGTCACCAGCGGGCGCGTGTATTACACCGTCATCACCCGCGAGCGCAGAGGCGAATACCTCGGCGCAACGATTCAGGTCATTCCCCACATCACCAACGAGATCAAGCGCCGGATGCTCGAGGTATCGCTCAGTGAAAATCCCCCGGATGTGGTGATCACCGAAATCGGCGGCACGGTGGGCGACATCGAGAGTCTGCCCTTCCTGGAGGCTGCACGCCAGCTTCGCGCCGAAGTCGGCCGGGAGAATGTGCTGTACATTCACGTGACACTCGTGCCCTACATTTCCGCTGCGGGCGAGCTGAAGACCAAGCCGACGCAGCACTCTGTCAAGGAACTGACCGGCCTGGGCATTCAGCCGGACATCATCGTCTGCCGCAGCGAAAAGCCGATTCCCCGCGATGTGCGCGCAAAGATCGGCCTCTTTTGCAACATGCCCGCCGAATGCGTGTTTGAAAACCTCAATGCAGAGAGCAGCATCTACGAGGTGCCGCTGATGCTCCACGAAGAGGGGCTGGACGCGTGCGTCTGCCGCCTGCTGGGGCTGCAGGTGCCCCCAGCCAATCTGACGGAGTGGCAGCAGATGGTCACGCGCCTGCTGGCGCCGCGCACGTCGGTTCGCATCGCCATCGTGGGCAAATATGTGGAACTTCCGGATGCTTACCTTTCCATCGTGGAAGCGCTGACGCACGGAGGCATCGCTCACCAGGCAAAGGTGGACATCGCCTTTATCGCAGCGGAATCCGTGACCCCCGAAAACGTGGGCGAAAAGCTCGCCGGATGCAGCGGCCTTCTGGTTCCGGGCGGCTTTGGCGAGCGCGGCCTGGAAGGCAAAATCGCCGCGATTCAGTTTGCCCGTGAAAATAACCTTCCCTTCCTGGGCATCTGCCTGGGCATGCAGATGGCCGTGGTAGAATACGCACGCCACGTGCTCGGTCTGACCGGCGCACACACCAGCGAGGTGGACCCTGCCACGCCGTACCCGGTCATCGACCTGATGCCCGACCAGCAGCACATCGACGAGAAGGGCGGCACCATGCGCCTGGGCGCATACCCCTGCCAGCTTGCGGAAGGCTCCCTTTCCTACGCCGCTTACGGAGAAGAGCGCATCATGGAGCGGCACCGTCACCGCTATGAATTCAACAATGCATACCGGGCGCTGTTTGAATCCTCCGGAATGCGCATCGGCGGCGTAAACCCTGACCGCAATCTGGTGGAAATCGTCGAGGTGACCGGCCATCCATGGTTTGTCGGCGTGCAGTATCACCCCGAGCTGCGCAGCCGGCCCAACCGCCCGCACCCCCTGTTCAGGGATTTCATCGGCGCAGCGCTTAACCATGCACAAACGGGCGGTTTCTGCGCAGATAAGTGCTGACGTTCTTGGGCTTGACGCTTTTCCCCAGCCAGACAAGCCCCGGCAGAATTCTTGGGCGCAAGCACGGCACATCGCTCTTGAAAACAGAACGCACGCTTGTTATAATACTATCGGACACGTGAGATGGATGCGTTTTCCAGTCCGATGCTGTCCGCTTCTGTGGCAAACCCGTTTGTGTTTATCGTCAATGGCTTGTTCATCGCAGATATCCACTTCATTTTTACTGATACTACATCGGGAGGACAACGGCATGAATGCATCCGTTGCAGACAGTTTGATCCTAGCCGCACCGCAAAGCGCGGCAGAGAAGATCGGGAACATTCTCTCTGCGGCCAACCTGACCCCATGTGCGGTCTGTCACACCGGCGCTGAGGCAGCGCTTGCGGCAAATCAGCGCGGTGCGTTGCTGCTGACGACCTGGCGTCTTGGCGACATGACCGGGGAAGAGCTCGCCGGCATGCTGGCTGATGACGTAGATGTGCTGATGATCGTCCCTCAGGACTATGACGGGCACACGCCGGACAACATCCTGATTCTGCGCAACCCGATCAGCCAGGATGCACTGGTGCAAGCTGTCCGCGCGCTGCTGTACTGCCATCTGCGGATGCACCACCTGCGGCTGGAAGCCCAGCGCCTGGCCGCTGCGCTGGAAGCGCGCAAGATCATCGACCGGGCAAAGGGCAGGCTCATGGACACGCTGCACCTGACCGAGGCGGAAGCTCACCACATCATGCAGAAAAAGAGCATGGATACCGGGCGGCGGCTCATCGACGTGGCAAAGGAGATCACGGAATCGCCACAGCTGGCCGCATTGTAACACGACACAAAAACGACCCTGCTTCGGAAAAAACGGAGCAGGGTCGCTTTTTAGCCGCTTGCGCAGGCCAGGCACATGAACGGCCTGCGCGCAGCCAGAAGCAAAGAGACAACACAGATAAACGCCAGACTGTTAAAAAAACTTTCAGGAGGTTTGGATGGCCGAAGCCCTCCAAATGCAATCCGAATCCGGCGACATGCGCGGCGGATTCGGGCCTTGCTGTGCAAGGCTTCCTTACGCTGTTTCCCGCCTGGGAGGTCTGAAAAACCGAGAGGGAAACAGCGCAAATTTCGAAAAAGGACGCCACAGGCGGACTTTTTCAATATGCAGAAAGCGCCGGTGTACACCGGCGCTTTGATGCTCCCAAGCGTAGAATGCTCGGGGCAGAAATATCCCACGGCACACACGATACAATGCTTATTGCTGCTGCCTTCCGGCCCTGACAAGGTTCACACCCTCGCATTGCATGAGTTCCATCCGTCATCACATTCTACCGTTCTATTTTACACGATTGTGCGGCAAAATGCAACCCTGTTTTTACAATTTTACATCGCGCGGCGCATCACGCGCTGAGGGCATCCATGCGCGAGAGCAGGCGCTCCATGACCTTGGTCGTCAGGTGCAGCATGTCTTCCCGGGCAAGCGTATCATCGCGCATGGACAGCGTCACCGGCAACGCGGCATTGAGCGTCAGCCGCTTGTCAAACCCGCTGAGGGCCTTGAACAGCCGCGCGCCATCCACCTGCGCCCCCGGCGCAAAGCGCATGTCGATGCGCCCGTTCGCCTGAATGACCCGGTCGATGCCCAGCCGCGTGCACATCGCCTTGAGATAGGCGACCGCCACCAGATTGGCCACACACTGCGGCTCGTCGCCAAAGCGATCGATAAGCTCCTCTTCCACGTCGTCGCGCTGCTCGGCATTGGTGATCGATGCGATGCGCTTGTACACCTCCAGCCTCTGCCGGTCGCCCGTCACATACTCCGAAGGCAGGTAGGCGTTGACGTGCACCTCCATGCGCGTCTCCACATCCCGGTTAGGCTTGGGCGCCTCGCCCTGGGCCTCCAGCACAGCTTCTTCCAGCAGCTTGCAATACAGATCGTAGCCGATATTGGCCAGGTGACCGCTCTGCTGCGGGCCCAGCAGGTTGCCCGCGCCGCGAAGCTCCAAATCGAGCATGGCAATGCGGAAGCCCGAGCCAAACTCCGTGAACTCCCGAATGGCATCCAGGCGCTTTTGGGCCGTCTCAGAGAGCACCTTTCCCGGCCGCACGGTGAAATAGGCATACGCCAGGCGGTTGGAGCGGCCCACGCGCCCGCGCATCTGATACAGCTGTCCCAGGCCGAAGTGATCCGCATCGTAGATGATGAGCGTGTTGGCCATGGGGATATCCAGCCCCGACTCGATGATTGTCGTGCACAGCAGCACATCAAACTTCTGCTGGCTGAAGTCGAGCATCACATCCTCGAGCGCGTTTTCACGCATCTGCCCGTGCGCGATGGCAATGCGCGCCTCCGGCACCAGCTTGGACAATTGCCTGTAGCACTGTTCGATGGAACCGACCCGGTTATACAGGAAGAACACCTGGCCTCCGCGCCCGATCTCCCGCAGGATCGCATCGCGGATGACGCTGTCCTGGTATTCCATCACGTACGTCTGCACCGGATAGCGCGCCTGGGGGGGCGTCTCCAGCAGGCTCATATCCCTGATGCCCACCATGGACATGTGCAGCGTGCGCGGAATCGGCGTGGCGGACATGGTCAGCACGTCCACCGTTTTTTTCATGTTCTTGATCGTCTCCTTGTGGCCCACGCCAAAGCGCTGCTCCTCATCGACGATCAAAAGCCCCAGGTTTTTGAACCTGACATCCTTGGCCAGCAGCCTGTGCGTGCCGACCACAATATCCACCTCGCCGCTTGCAAGCCCTTCAAGCGTCTGCTTCTGCTCCTTGGGCGAACGGAAGCGGCTGAGCACATCCGCATGAACCGGGAAGCCCTCAAAGCGGCGCATCAGCGTGTTGTAGTGCTGCTGGGCGAGGATCGTCGTCGGCGCCAAAATGGCCACCTGCCTGCCATCCATCACGGCCTTAAACGCCGCACGCAGCGCAACCTCCGTCTTGCCGTAACCCACGTCGCCGCAAAGCAGGCGGTCCATCGGCTGGTCGCGCTCCATATCGCGCTTGATCTCCTCGGTGGCCTGAAGCTGATCAGGCGTCTCCTCGTAGGGGAAGTTCTCCTCAAACTCCTGCTGCCAGGGCGTATCCGGCGCAAACGCGTGCCCGTGGTTCTTCTGCCGCTCCGCATAGAGCTTCACCAGGTCAAACGCGAGCGCTTTGAGGCTCTCGCGCACCTTGCTCTTTTGCTTTTCCCAGTCCTTGCCGCCCAACCGCGAGAGCTTGGGCGCAGCGCCCTCTCCCCCGCCGATGTACTTTTGAATGCGGTCAAGGTGATCCACCGGGATGTACAGCTTATCGCTGCCCAGGTACTGCACCAGCAGGTAATCGCGCGAGGCGCCTTCGCTGGTCAGCCGCTTTGTGCCCTGATAGATGCCGATGCCGTGCGTCTCATGCACCACATAGTCGCCCACGCTCAAATCGGTAAACGAGGCGATCTTGCTGCCCTGCTGCTTCTTGGTTTTGCCCTTTGTGCCCTTGGCGCCATACACATCCGCGCAGGCGATCACCGCCAGGCGAATCTGCGGATACTGAAAACCGCCCGAGAGCGTCAGCGGATAGATGCGGCACTCGCCTGCATCCGGCACGCGCGCTCCCAGCTCGTCAAACGCCGTATGCACACCCTCATCCTCAAACGACTGGCGCATGCGCTCGCCACGTGCCGCGCCGCCGGAGAGCACCATGATCCGCCACCCATCCTGCATCCAGCGGCTGATGTCGCGGCACATATCCTGCGTTCTTCCGCCATAGCTGCCTGCGCCCATGCCGCCCATCTGCGCAAGCAGCGTGGGACGCAGCATGGAAACCGGGCGCAAAATGGTGGTCAGCGAGAGCAGCGTATACGCGCGCATGGCGTCCAGGGCCTGCTCTTTTTTGAGCATCAGCCCCTCCTGCCCCGGCAGCGCCTCGCCGCGTTCCAGCGCGGCGGAAAATGCCTGCGAAAACTCGCCCGTGCGGCTGTCCATGCGCGCAAAGAGCGACTCCGGCTCATCGAGCACCAC
>DVJV01000107.1 GCA_018716525.1 Candidatus Ventricola gallistercoris | reverse complement strand
TCTATCTATGATCTGACGCGACTGCAATCCCGCCACTATTTTTCCACCAACCATCTGCTGATGCGCATCTGGGATGACACTGGCGATGAAGTGGCCTTCGTCGTGGGCGATGTCCAGGAAGCGGCCAAGTGGAAGGTCAGCGAGGGTGTGGCCGAATTTAAGGACGGCAATCAGATCATTCTGACCACGGAGCCATATGCCGAGGGGAAAATGCTCCTTGAAGATGTGCGCGTGACCGATGTCGATATGACCGTGACGCTGCAGGGCAACATTGTGGGCCGCCAGGGCGTGTGCCTGCGCACCGATGAATCGCTGAGCAGTGGCGTGGAAGTCGCTCTGGAAAACAACGAGCTTGTCGTGCGCGACCTGAGCGCAGGCGGCGCGGAGCTCTTCCGGCAGAATCTGTTCACGCTGGATGGCGGGCCGTTCAAATCCGAGCAGGAGGATGAGCGCGAAGGGCTGATTGCCTTGCAGCAGGCCATTATCCAGTGGGACGACGATCCCGCGCGCGTGGCAGAGGCGGAAGCGGAGCTGGAGCGGTTGAACGCAACCACGGCTGTCAACCTGGAAGAGGGCGGCACGCCACTGATGCCGGAGCTGGATACCTCTGACCGGGATTCGCGCAAGCTGCGCATCCAGTTGATCGGCACGCGGCTGAGCGTGTGGCTGGATGACAAGCTGGTAGCCGAGCATATCGCCGTCAGCGGCAGCGGCGCGGGCAGCGTCGCCTTTACGGCAGGGGTCTGGAAGGAGAGCGACCGCTACAGCCAGACCAACCTCTATGACGACGTGTATGATGCGGTGTTCGTCAATACCCAGATCGCCGATGTCGAGAGCAGTGCAAATGTCTATTATCAGTACCGCACAGACAACCTTCTGAGTGCGGGCGACTCCGCACAGGGCGTGGTCGGCCGGGTGCTCAACTTCTTTATCGAGAATTATTGATCCATGTGTCTAGCCAAGACGGAAGGCTGCAAAGGCCGGCCAGGGGATAAGGAGAAACAGGTGCGAAAGGGATTGTATGTGGCGTGGATGCTGATTCCCCTCATGCTGATGCTGGCGCTGTGTCCAGCCGTGGGGCAGGGAGAATCCTCCTATTCAGCGTGGTTGCCATACTGGGTGCTGGACGACGCCATGGACGAGGCAGAGGCGCTCTCGGGGCAGCTGGATATGCTGGTCGCATTTGCCGCGATCCTCGATGAGAACGATCACCCGTTTTTGCTGGATGAAACCGAAACCCTGCTGCTTGCCATGCAGCGCGCGTTTGGCAAGGAGCGTGTCGCGCTCTCTGTAGTCAACGACGTGCAGGTGGCACAGGGAGAGTATGTCAACAAGACGACAGATCCCCTTGGGCGCCTGTTTGCCGACGAAGAGGCCATGAACCAGCATATTGCCCGGTTGCTGACGCTGGTGGATACCTATGAACTGGCAGGCCTTGAAATCGACTACGAGAACATCAAGGATGATGCCGCGCTCTGGGCGCAGTATGCGGTGTTCATTCAAAAGTTATATGAACAAATGAAAGCGGAAGGGCTCACGTTGCGCGTGGTTCTCAGCTGGGATGCGCCCCGCTATGTGTCGCTGCCCGAGGGGCCGGAGTATGTCGTCATGTGCTACAACCTCTACGGTTACCACAGCGGGCCGGGGCCCAAAGCCGATTTTTCCTTTCTGAATGAGACAGCGCAGCTCTATGCATCCGTTCCGGATGAAGTGTCCATGGCCTTTGCAACGGGCGGTTTTGAGTGGGTGAATGGCTCCGTCGTCAGCGCGCTGACCCAGGTGCAGGCGGAAGAGCTGCTTGCCCAGCAGGGTGTCACCCCGAGACGGGATGAGGACAGCGGTGCGCTTTACGCGCAGTTTGAGCTGGATGGCGAGATCCACATCGTCTGGTATGCAGATGGCGAGACGCTTGCGCGCTGGTGCGCCCATATGCAGGAAAAGGGCTTTGAGTCGTTTGACTTTTTCAGGCTGGGCGGCAACGTGCTCAGCGACTGGGAGCAAACCGTGCTCAGCTTGCAACCCACTGCTGTGGAAACGGCAGGCATGGAGGCGACACCTTCGGAGGCGGCTTTAGGCGTATGATGTGCCTGGTTTGGGCATGCGTGGAAATTCGTGGCTATGCGGGCAGCATCGCCCGGTGCCCGGAAGAACAAGGAGGATATCATGAGCAGCTTACGAGGCAGGCAGATTCGCTTAACGGTCATCCTGCTGATCATCATCCTCGGCTGTATTGCGGGAGGAATCTTCCTGCATATCCGCAGGGAGAAGATGGCGGTCAGCGCCCAGGTAAAACAGGTCAGTGAAGCGGAAATGCGCTACAATGCGCTGGCAGGGAACACTGGTGCAAGCGTCGTCACCAACCTGTTGGGCACGTCTAAGGGGCAGGCCAATGTGGTCTTTTGCAACGTTGGCGATACTGCACAGGTTGTCGAGGTGGCGTCAGCAGCGCTTGCCAGCGCAGGGCTGACGCCTGTTTTCTTTGCGGAAGATGGAAAGGCAAGCACAGAGGCAATGCAAGCAGTTGTCAATGCAGGCTACGAGCTTGAGTTGTTCTTTGACAACCTTGCCGACGAAACAGAGACTGAAACCGTGAGCGCCCTGAGCAGCGGGGTTAAAACGGTGATGCAGGTGAGCCTGCGGCAGGTCAACAGCATGCTGGTGCCGTGGACGCCCGCTTCCACACTGCCTGCAGCGGCAATGGCCAATGACATTGAGACGATTTATGTCGTGAGCGAAACCGTGCAACCTCAGACGATCACATCGCTGGAGAGCGCACAGAGCATGGTAAGCGGCATTCGCGCGGGAAAAATCTACTTGTTTGAGCTTTCCGGGGCCACAGAGGAGAGTATTCGCACGGCGGCTACCTGGCTGGGCAGTGCGATGGGGGATTCGCAGAGTGCGGCTGTTTCACAGCCGATTCAGATTGAGGCTGATGTTGCGGCAGAGCCCGTCTCGCGCGTATACACGACGGAACAGGCGGTGGCCTTTACATTTTCCGGCCTGGGAGACAGCGAGGAGCTGACCGGCGTGCTCAATGCCTTGCAAAGCGTGCAGGGAACGGCGACGTTCTTTGTGACGCGGGATGAGCTGACCGCGTGTGCGGATGACATACGGCGCATTCTGGATGCCGGGCACACGCTGGGCATCAGTGTTGCGCAGGGAGGAATGGACGCTTCTGTGATTCTGGCTGAACTCAACGAGACAAGCGAAGCCATTCGCAGCGAGTTTGGTTACACAGGCACGCTTCCCGTGCGCCAGAGTTACGGATCGCCTTCCCGTGCGCTGTGCCAGGCCGCAGGAAACGGCGGCTATACGCTGCTCTCCCAGATGCTCAATGCCGTCGATACGTCAGTGGCGCGGTATACCGATGCCCAGCAGGTGCTCGACAGCGTGATGCCGCAGGATGGCAGCTACCTGCAGCGCGGCGAGATCGTGCATTTTCAGATGAGGCTGTTTCAGTATAGCAAGAGCGTGCTCGGCGAGCTGGTGCAGAAGATGGCTACGCAGCGCAATCTCTATGCCATTCGCTCCGCGACGGATATCCTGAGCAACACTGCCTATACGTACACGTATCCCGTGCCTGAGCAGGACTACCTGCCCGAGGTCAGCAACAAGATCTATCCGGGGCAACTGGAGGGCAAGGATGCTTTTCAGGAGGTATTAAAACGGTACATTGGTATCAGCTGGGTCAACTCGAGGTTCTTCCTGCCGGGGTTCTACAGCCATGAGATTCAGCAGATGGATACGAGCGGTTTGGTGAAAAACGATGCCAACATGGTCTTCCTGACGTTTGATGACTGGGGAACCGACGCCAACATTACGCGTTTGCTCGAAGTGCTCAAAAAGCACAATGCAAAGGCGACATTCTTTGTCCGCACGGAGTATGTTGAAAACAACCCCAACCTGCTGCGGGCCATTGCGGAGGAAGGGCATACCATCGGCAGCCACACCCGCACGCACTTCCAGCTTTCCAACGCGCTCAATGAGAGCGGAACCAAGTTTGCAGAGCTCTCCGACGAGGAGCTGGAGGCATTCAAGCAGGACATTGCGCAATCCTATCAGGATCTGCTGAATGTCATAGGCGATGTCAGCGTGGATGGAAAGGCGTCGCTCAGCCAGCTCTTCCGTCCGCCGACGCTTGCGGTTGGCAGGAACAGCCTGGAGGCAGTGCTTGACTATGGGTTTACGTACTCGGTGTCGGGCACATACACCGCACAGGATTACAAGGCTGAAAGCGCTGAGTCCATTGCCAACAGCCTGAGCCGCCGGACAAAGAGCGGCGCGGTGTTCATTCTGCACATGTCCGATAACAGCATTCATACCGCCGAGGCGATCGACCTGTATCTCACCGAGATGGAAGCGGGGGATGAGCCGTATCAGTTCGTCGGGCTCAGTGAAGTGCTGAAGTGATCGAAAAACGGCATTGCCGTTTTTA
>DVJV01000106.1 GCA_018716525.1 Candidatus Ventricola gallistercoris | reverse complement strand
GGCCAAGGCCCGCGGCATCGCGGTCAGGAGCGCGAAGGTTTTAATGGGGGCCAACGGGCGCACGCAGATCGCGGGCGGCGCGCGCGGATGGATCAAGGTCGTCGTCGATGCGCAGACGGATGTCCTGCTTGGCGCGCAGATGATGGGCGAGCGGGCAACGGATCTGATTGGCGAAATGAACATGGCCATCGCCAATGGGCTCACGCGGCGGCAGATGCTTTGCGCCGTGCGCGCGCACCCCACATTTGAAGAAGCGATCACCGAGGCGCTTGAGGCCGTGGAAGGGCGGGCCATTCACGCTGCTGTGACGCGCAAATAGGGATTGCGTACATTTTGTCTTGACAGATGGCGGCCAAAGCATGTATATTGATCGGGATCATTTTTGAAGCCATGTTGCCGCGCGGCACGCGGCGGAAAGAGGGACCCGATGAGCAAGCATCCATTTGTCACATTGGAAAAGGCGCAGGAAATCGCCGCGCAATTCCCTACGCCTTTTCATCTGTATGATGAGGCGGGCATCCGCCGTACAGCCCGCGCGCTGCGCCAGGCCTTTGCATGGAACCCCGGATTCAAGGAGTATTTTGCCGTCAAGGCCACGCCCAATCCGTTCATTCTGCGCATTCTGCGCGAAGAGGGTTGCGGAGCAGACTGCTCCTCTGACACCGAGCTGATGCTTGCCCATGCGGTGGGCTTCGCCGGTGAGGAGATCATGTTCTCCTCCAACAATACGCCGCAGGCGGATTTTGTGCGGGCAAACAAGCTCGGCGCGATCATCAACCTGGACGATTACACGCTCATTGAATCCATGGAGCAGGCATGCGGTGTGCCGCAGACGGTCTGCTGCCGCTACAATCCGGGCGGACAGTTTGCCATTGGCAACGAGATCATGGATCAGCCCAAGGATGCCAAATACGGCATGACGCGTGAACAGCTGACGCAGGCTTACCGCGTGCTGATGCAAAAGGGCGCGCGTCACTTTGGCCTGCACGCGTTTCTGGCGTCAAACACCCTGACTAATGCCTACTATCCCACGCTGGCGCGGATTTTGTTTACCGTTGCGGTTGAGCTGCACCGGGAGACGGGCGCGCATATCGCGTTTATCAACCTGTCGGGCGGCATCGGTATCGCGTATCGCCCCAATGAGGAGGAAAACGACATCAGCCGCATCGGCGAGGAAGTGCGCGCCGCCTACGAGGGGATTCTCGTTCCGGCGGGCATGGGCGATGTGGCCCTCTACACGGAGCTTGGCCGCTATATGCTCGGGCCGCACGGCGCGCTGATCACCCGCGCGTGCCATGAAAAGCATACGCACAAGGAGTACATCGGCGTGGATGCGTGCGCCTGTAACCTGATGCGCCCGGCCATGTATGGCGCCTACCATCACATCACCGTGCTGGGCAAGGAAGATGCGCCGGCCGATCACGTCTATGACGTGGTGGGAAGCCTGTGCGAAAACAACGACAAATTTGCCATCGACCGGCCGCTTCCGCGCATCGACAGGGGCGATCTGCTCTACATCCATGACACGGGCGCACACGGCCATTCCATGGGGTACAACTACAACG
The DNA here is from genome assembly GCA_018716525.1 of Candidatus Ventricola gallistercoris. GTDB lineage: Bacteria > Bacillota > Clostridia > Christensenellales > Aristaeellaceae > Ventricola > Ventricola gallistercoris. The sequence continues at coordinate 1,342 of DVJV01000106.1, read as the reverse complement.
GCAAGCTGCGCAGTGCGGAGATTTTGCTGCATGAGGATGGAAGCGTGCAGCTCATCCGCCGCGCAGAGACACCCGCTGATTACTTTGCCACACTGGATTTCACCGGGCTGAAGTTTGAGTGATCACAGCCAGCCAAGCGCGCGCATCCGCTGCTTGATGGGCGCGTGCAGGCAGGCATCCTTGAAGTAGACATACCGTGCGGAGGACGGCACCATGCGGCCGTCCTTCCAGCGTATCAGGCCCACGCCCTGCTCGTTTAGGCCGTAGTCGCTAAGCGTCTTGCCTTCGGGTGGGGTGATGTGCGACACGCGCCCGTGACAGCGGTTGCCCAGAAACAGCACGAAGCGCTCAAGATCCGGATCGATGGACAGGTGGTTGCCCGTAAAGCCGCTCATGCCCAGGGCACGCTGGCCCATCCACGCAGGCACTTCGCTCAGCCGCTGCACGGGGTGCTTGGCAAAGCACAGGTAACCCAGGTACTGCCGGTGGGTGCCGTCGCCATTGTCGCGGCCCGTGCGGTTTTGCCCGATTTCGCACAAGTATTCGTGGGAGAGCAACTCGCCGCTGAGCAGCGCCTGGGCAAAGCGGACCATGTCCTTGCGGGTGGAAAAGAGCCCCGCGTGGCCGCAAAGGTCGCGTCCGCCTTGGGAAAGCAGCGACGCTTTGGGATCATGCGGCGTACCCAGCGGCGTGTCCGTGCGCAGCACATACTGCTCGCCCGCAATGCGGTGCTCGTAGTTGTAGCACATGCAGTCTGCTGTCATGGACTGTGGCACGGTGCAAAACGTCTGCGTCATGCCCACAGGGGCAAAGACGAATGTTTTGAGCGCGTCGGCAAACGCCATGCCGCAGCGCGCTTCCACCACGTATTTGATGACCATGGCATTGATGTCTGAATACAGGCGGATGGCAGGCGTGGGCCCCACGGCCACGGCAAACAGACGGCGCAGGCCTTCCTCCCTGTCAGGGGTGGCATCGATGCGTTGGGGCGTTTGCAGGCTTGCGCGGAAGGAGAGCACGTCAAAGACAGTCACATCGCGCAGATGCACAAAGCGCGGGTCGATTCTGCCGACGAATTCATCAAGCGACAGCTTGCCGTGCTGCACGAGGATCAGCGTCATGACCGTGGCAAACAGCTTGGTCAGCGAGGCCAGATCGTAGATCGTGTTTTCCACAAGCGGCCGGATGTGCGATGTAAAGCCCTCGTTGGTTAATGCTGTTTCCTGTGCGCGGCCATACTGCATCCATTCGCTTTGCGCCGGTGTGCCGTAGGCGACGGTGATGCCGGTGAGCATGCGTGCCTCGTCGCACAGATATTGCATATTCTGCTTCAGGGATTCAG
>DVJV01000105.1 GCA_018716525.1 Candidatus Ventricola gallistercoris | reverse complement strand
AGGGGTGGCAGCAGGCACGGGATCAACTGACCGGGCTGAGCGAAAGAAAAGCGGCGCTTGAGCGCCAGCTTGCCGGATCGGATGGGGAGACGGCGCAGCCGCTTGAGCAGCTGCTTGAGCAGGCGGATGGGCTGCTTCAGGAAACCAATGCGCTGGAAGAGGAGCGCAGGGGACTGCATGCGCGCATCACGGCCAATCAAAAGGGGCTTGAACGGCTGGAAAAGGATCTGAGGGAGGCGCAGACCCGGCGTGAAAAGAGCGCTCAGATCGCATCGCTTGCGGCGACGGCCAATGGAACGCTGCCGGGCAGGGACAAAGTGACCCTGGAGACCTATGTGCAAATGGCGTATTTTGACCGCGTGATCGTGCGGGCCAACAGGCGCTTGTCGCAGATGACGGCCGGGCAGTATGAACTGAGACGGCGCGCGACGGCCAGCAACCAGCGCAGCCAGAGCGGTTTGGATATGGAGGTGGTCGACCACCGCGGCGGAAGCGCGCGGGATGTGCGCACGCTTTCGGGCGGCGAGTCGTTTCTGGCGTCGCTTTCCCTGGCGCTGGGGCTGAGCGACGAGGTGCAGTCCGGCGCGGGCGGCGTGCGGCTGGGCTCGCTGTTTGTGGACGAGGGCTTTGGATCGCTGGATGCCCAGACGCTTTCGCAGGCCATTGGCGTGCTCATGTCGCTGACCGAGGGGGAGCGCCTGGTCGGCATCATTTCCCACGTCGAGGAACTGGGGCGGCGCATCGACAAAAAGGTGATCGTCACCAAGGACCGCGCGGGGGAGAGCAATGTGCGCATCGAGCTGGGATGAGGTGGCAGACGGCGGTCAATTGACAAAGCGGCCCGCAACAGGGTACAATGGCCACAGACGATGGGGCGAAAATCCCCAAATCAGCGCGAAACGGGGGGACGATGGTGAACGCAGTCACCGCGTTTGAAAACAGAAAGGATGCGCTGCGCACGCAGATTGCCGGTGCACAGGATGCCAGTGAGGCTATTGCGGCCGTGACGATGACGCTTGAACAGGTTGCGTGCGATCTGGCGCAGGATGAGAGGGACGACTTGACCCGTCAGCGTCAGCTGGCGGTGCTTGCACTGGCCAGGCGTTCGCCCATGCTGCTGCGCGCGGCGCGGGCAGAAGGGCAGCTCGTGGTGGAGCATGTGCCGGCGCCTGCGCACAAGGTGCGCATGGGCGTTTTGGGCGCCGGCGGGGTGATTCTGCTGGGAACGGCGGCTCACGCGGCGCTGAGCGGCAGCCTGACGGTCGCGCTTTTGCAGGTGATAGGCGCGTTGCTTTTGTGCGTGGGCAGCGCGCGGGCGCTGCAACCCGTGCAAGAGAGGCAAAGCGCCAATGGAATCGTCTGCCTGGATGCGGAAGACCTGGTGCGTGAAGTGGGGCAGATTTGCCAGGCGGCGGATATCTGCGTGAGCGATCTGCATGTGATTGAGCAGGAGCGCGGCGTTTCGCGTCTGACCGGCACGGTGGATGATGCGGTGCTCGATCTGCTTTCCTCCATGCTGGAGGCCAGAGCCTCGGGCCGGGAAGATTTGGCGGTGCGCGTGCTGGGCCAGGCCGAGCAGTATTTGCACATGATGGGCGTGGAAGCGGTGGAGTATGACGAGAATCATGCCGCAGCATTCGATGTGCTGCCCACGCTCTCGGGTTCGCGCACGGTACGCCCGGCGCTTTTGCAGGATGGCCGGGTGCTGCGCCGCGGCGTGGCGGCCGTCGCCGTGAAACGGGAGGTGGGCGCATGAAGATTCTGGGGTTTGACCTGGGCGATGGCGAGAGCGCCGTCACCTTGCTTGACGAGGATTCGACGGTCGAGCCGCGCGTCATTCCGCTTTTTGGCCGCACGAGCTTGCTCTCTGCGGTGGGGCACCGCGAGGGGCGCATCGTCGTGGGCGAGGAGGCCAGCGTGCTTTCCGGCGCAGAGGATGCCAGGGTGCGCTTCAAGTCCCGCTATCTGACCGATCCACAGGCTGCGGCGGATGTTCGCGCGTTTGCCCAGGGCATTTTGGCTGAGCTGATGCGCAGCGAGCCGGCGCTCATGGCGCAGGTTTCGCGCACGGTGGTGGGCTGTCCTGCCGGCTGGGGCGAGGGCAGGCGCGATCAGTACGCTGCGCTCATGGAGTCGGCCGGGTTTCCCAATGTCAGCGTGGTGCCCGAGCCGCGCGCCGCATTTCTCTATGCGCGCCACGCGCGGGGGCTTCGCGTCGATCCGGCGCTGATGCTTAAAAGCGCGCTGGTCATCGACATTGGGTCGTCGACCACGGATTTTGCCTATATCGTGGATGGGCATCAGCAAAAGCTTTCGCTCTTTGGCGATACGAATCTGGGCGGCGGCCTGCTCGACGCGGTGATTCTCGAGCGCGCGGTGAAGGCTTCGCCCGACCGTAAGGAGCTGGAGCAGGTGTTTGCCCAGAGTCCGGCCTGGTACAGTTACTGCGAGCTGGAAGCCCGCAAGCTCAAGGAGACGTACTTCACCGACGAGGAGAAGTGGCAGGAGGCGGCACTGCGCCGTCAGCTGATCGTCTGCTATGACCGCACGCTGATGCTCGAGCTGAGCCTGGATGCGAAAGCCGTCGAGGAGATTGTGCAAAAGCCCATGGCCGCGCTGGGCGGGCGGAGCTTTTTGCAGTGCTTGGATGATGCGCTGCGCGCTGCGCGCGAGGTCAGCCGCGCCTGTCCGCCTAAGGTAGTCATTCTCACCGGCGGGGCTTCGCGCATGGCGTTTTTCCGCAAGGCGTGTGCCGAGGCATTTGGCGACAGCCTGCTGGTGCTCTGCCCGGAGCCGGAGTGCTCCATTGCCCGGGGATTGGCGTATGCCGGGCGGGTGGATGAGCACCTTCGGGTGTTCAGACGCGAGGTTTCCTCCATTGCGCGGGGCGATAAGCTTTCCATGGCGGTCAAGGCGCGCGTTCATGCGCTCTATGAACCTGTGGCGGAGGCGCTCTTTGATGTTGCCCGTTCCTGCGCGCTTGAGGCGGTGGCTCTTTGGCGGCGCGGCGGCGTCAAGACAATTGACGAACTTGACGCGCTGATCGGTGAAAAGATTCGCAGTGCGTTTGAGGGAGATGCGGTCAGGCGGCGCGTTGAGGAGGAGCTGCGCGCCTGGCTGGATGACCTGATGCGGGCCTTGGAAGGAGAATTGACCTCGCTGTGTATGCGGTGCGGCGTTCCGCCTGAGCGCATGTCGCTTTCCGGCGCGCACGTGGATGCTGGAATTGGCAGCGTTGAACTTTCGCTGCTGGATGCAATGGGCATGGATGTGGTCTCCGGTCTGCTGGGCGTGGTGCTGGCGGTTGTGGGCGCCAGCATCTGCGGGGGCGGCGGCGTGGCGCTGGTCAGCACTGGCCCGGTGGGCATGGTGGCCGGCGCGGCTGTGGGCATTTTGCTGGCTGTGCTGGGCCGCTCGGGCATGGAGAAGGCGCTTCGCCGGGCCAAGATTCCGTTGCTTGCGCGCATGGTGGTCACCGATGCGGCGGTCAAGCGCGGGCTTGACCGGCAAAAAGAGGATATCGAGCGCACGGTTATCAAGGCGCTGGCCGATCCGGCAAACGGATTCTCGGCCCGCCTTTGCCAGAGCCTGGCCGAGACGCTTGGCGTTCAGATGGAGCAAATGGCCCGCCACGCGGAGATGTCCATTTGCGCGTGACGCCGTGCAGTGAGGGCAAAACCGCTGACTGTGCCAGAAAATTGACAAAAATAGAAACAATCGGGGCTTGTACACTGTGCACAGTGCGAAAACTGTGTTATAATGTAAAAAAAACATCACGAACCGAGGAGGGTACGGTATGGAGTTTCACGTCTACGAAAGTGCAAGGGCTGCCTGTGAGGCGGCTGGTGTGCTCATCGCGGCGCAGATCACCCGCAAAGGGGACAGCGTGCTCGGTCTGGCTACAGGTTCTACCCCGATTCCGGCATATGAAATGCTGGTGCAGTGGTGGGAGCGCGGCGTGATCGACTTTGATAAAATCCGCACGTTCAATCTGGATGAATATGTGGGCATCGATCAGAAGAATCCGATGAGCTACCATGCCTTCATGCAGGAGCATCTTTTCAGCAAGGTGAACCTGCGCCCGGAGAATACGAATCTGCCCAGCGGCCGCTCCGTGACGGCCTGCACCGCGTACGATGAGAAGATCCGCGCAGCGGGCGGCATCGACATTCAGCTGCTGGGCATCGGACGAAACGGGCATATCGGTTTCAACGAGCCTGCCGACGAGTTCACCTATGGCACCCATATTGTCACGCTCGCGCAGGATACCATCGAGGCCAACGCCCGCTTCTTCCGCAGTGCGGACGAGGTGCCGCGCCAGGCGATCTCCATGGGCATTGGCAACATTATGGCGGCGCGGTGCGTGGTGCTCGTGGCCACGGGCGAAAACAAGGCGCAGGCGGTATATGACACCATCTGCGGCCCGATCACGCCGCATGTGCCGGCGTCTATTTTGCAGCTTCATCCGTGCTGCGTGATTCTGGCTGACCGCGATGCGAGCAAGCTGATGAGGAAATGACATGCTGGTAAAAAATGGAACCGCCTTTGTGTGCGGCAGGCTACAGCGTGCGGATGTGCGCATTTGCTCTGGCACGATCACGGAGCTGGGCGTGCTTGAGCCACATCCCGGTGAGGATGTGCGCGATGCATCGGGGCTCTATGTGCTGCCCGGCTTTGTGGATATCCACATCCATGGCTTTGGCGGGGCAGACTGTATGCGCGGGGAAGCGGACGTGCGCCGTATGAGCGACGGGTTGCTCAAAACGGGCGTGGCTGCTTTTGTACCCACGACGATGAGCGCATGGCCGCAGCAGACGCACGAAGCGCTTGCGGGCGTGCAGGCTGTGATGGATGATCCGCAGCCGCATGGTGCGGCCGTGCTCGGCGCGCACATGGAGGCGCCGTTTCTGGCGGCCCAATACAAGGGGGCGCAGCTCTCCGAATGCCTGCAGGAGCCATCCATGCAGGCCTATGAGCAGATGACAAAGGGGCTTTCCTGCGTGAGAATGATGACGCTTGCGCCGGAGCTTCCGGGTGCGCTGGAGCTGATTGCCGGGCTGAAGGCGCGCGGGGTGGTGACCTGTGCGGCGCATTCGGCGGCGACGGCGGCGGATATCCATGCTGCGGCGGATGCGGGGCTGACGCAGATCACGCATCTGTTCAATGCCCAGTCGCCGCTGCACCACCGGGAACCGGGTGTCCCGGGGGCAGGGCTTGCGGATGACCGCATTCTGGTGCAGGTCATTGCCGACGGCATTCACCTTCACCCGGACATTTTGCGTGTGGCGGCACTGTGCAAGGGAAGCCGGGGCATGGCCCTGATCTCCGATTCCATGGAAGCGGCGGGGCTGCCCGACGGTCGCTATGCGCTGGGCGGTCAGGATGTGTTTGTCAAGGATGGTGCGGCGCGCCTTGAAAACGGCGTGCTTGCCGGTTCAACGCTTTTGCTGTACCAGGCTGTGCACAACATGATTACGCTGGCAGGCATTGAGCCGGAAAAGGTCATTCCCATGGCTACGAGCACGCCGGCGGATGCCGTCGGGGCGAACCGTTACGGGCGCATCGAGTGCGGCGCGGCGGGCGTGCTGGCGCTGATGGATGCGCAGTGGCAGTTTGTGGATGTCGTTGCGTGACCGGCGCACAGCAGGAAGGAGAACGCCGTGCAATGTACGATTTATGCACCGGATGAGCTCAGAAAAAAGCGTCGCATCCCCCACCAGGGGGTGATCGTGCTATCCAGGCACGCAGAGGCGCCCATTCTCTGCCGGGACGAGATCAATGCCATGTGGGTCTTGCCGCAGGGCATGCTCAGCCGGGGAGAGAGCGCGGAAGAGACGGCGCGCCGGGTGCTGGGCGAAGCCATTGGCGAGGCGGTGTTCGATGTTTCCCTGCTGTGCGGATATACGGTGACGGGAGAGGATGGCAAGGAGAGCGGTGGCATGGCTTATCTGGCGGATGTGACCGAGTGGCCGTCGGCCGGGACGGGCACCGCCAGGACGTTTGAACGGATGCCGCTTGCATCTCAGGTGGCGCAACCTGCACTGGTCTTTGCGCTGCACAGGTGGGCGGGCGCGTTTTTTGACGCGAGGCTCGATGTGGAGCGGCTTGGACAGCCTGCATCGCTGTGATGCAGAGCATGACGAATGGATGTCAAGCCAGCTCTTTCTCACTTGACGGCGCTTGACGCGGATGGCAAAAGGCTGTATCATGAGGGCGATTCATCACAGGGGAGGCACTTACCATCATGGAACATGAAAAAATCGAACGCATCAATGAACTGGCACGCAAAAAGAAGAGCACCGGCCTGACCGAAGAGGAAACGGCCGAGCATGAGGAGCTCCGGGCGCAGTATCGCCGCGAGTTCCGTGCCAACATGGAGGATGTGCTCAGCCGTGTGCGCGTGCAGCAGGCGGACGGAAGCTATCTGCCACTGGTCAAAAAGAAACCCAACTGAACGATAGCCCCTTCCGTGCCTGGCAAAGCGGAAGGGGCGCTGTTGTGTCCAGGTGCATCCGGCTGCATATGCTAAAGCAATGGGCTGCTATGGCTTGAATCCGTGCTGTGTGTATGGTATAATAATACGACATGCGGTATTCGGCGAAATATATCTGCCTTTTTTCCGATGGGAAGCGGGCAACTGGGGAGACAAACGATGAAATCAATTCGCAATAACATGTGGATGCGAAAGCTGTTCATGTTCCTGCTGGATGTGGCGCTGATCATCCTTTCCATATATGTCAGCATGGAGCTGCGCTTTGAAATGTACATTCCTGTCCGGCATATGGAGACCATGCTTGCCTCCCTGCCGCTGGTGGTGATCGTTTACATGGCGTGTTTCGTCGTGGGCGGCATCTATCAGGTGATGTGGCGCTATGCGGGCGTGCGCGATATGGCGCGGCTGTGCCTGTTCAGCGGCATTGCCTGCGGGCTGACGCTGGCGCTCAACCAGTTCATGGAGCTGGGGCTTTTCCGCGGCGTGCTGATACTGGTGGCCATCATCGGCACGGGCGCTGTGGGCGGCATCCGCATGTTCTGGCGCGTGCTCTCCAAGGATCGTCTGCCCGGCGGCATTGAGGATGCCATGCCGGTCATGATCGTCGGCGCGGGCGAAGCAGGCGCCTATGCGGTCAACATCTGCAACCGGAATCCGCGCCAGCTTGGCCGCCCGGTGCTGCTGGTTGACGACGCCCGCAACAAGCAGGGAATGCGCATTCACAATGTGCCGGTTCGCGGCACCACGCAGGATATTCCCAAGCTGGTCACGCGCTATGGCATCCGGGAGATCATCGTGGCCATTCCTTCGATCGGAACGGGCAAGCGGATGCAGGAGATTCTGGAGCTTTGCAACCAGGCGCGCTGCCATACCCGCATGCTCTCTGAGCCTGCCGATGCCGATATCGCCGGTTCTGAGGGAACCCCGTTTATTCGCGATCTGAATATCTCCGACTTCCTCTCCCGCGAGGAGATCGAGCTGGATACCGACTCCATTGCAGGCTATCTGTCCGGCAAGACGGTGCTGGTCACAGGCGGCGGCGGCTCCATCGGTTCGGAGCTGTGCAGGCAGATCATGCGGTTTAAGCCCAAGCTGCTCATCATCTTTGAGATTTACGAGAACTGCGCATATGAGCTTGAGTATGAGCTCCGCCAGCGCTATGGGCGCAATTGCCCGGTGGTGACGCTGATTGGCTCCATCCGCGATAAAAAGCGCCTGGACGAGGTGTTTGAGCAGTATCACCCGGAGGTCGTCTTCCATGCGGCGGCGCATAAGCATGTT
>DVJV01000104.1 GCA_018716525.1 Candidatus Ventricola gallistercoris | reverse complement strand
GGCTCTTTTCCCTTTGGGTAGAAGGCGCGGTCGTTCGTGTGCTCCGGGAAGTAGTTGAGCGCCTCTTCAAATTCCACGCCCACCGTGTCATGCAGCCAGTCCACAGCCTCGCCGCAGTGGTTGACCATCAGCCATGCCATGCGCGCGTCGTTGAGGAAGGAGCCGTATTCCATCATGTCCATGAACATGGTGGTCACATCGTCGGTCACGCCGCGCTGCTTTTGCTGCTCGGACATGCCGCCGTTGATCAGCGCGCCGGTCAGCGCGGTGGCGCCGCCCGCCGAAGCGTTCTTTTCAACGAGCAGCACATCGACGCCCTGCTCCTGCAGGGTGATGGCGGCCGACATGCCGGAACCGCCTGCGCCAATGACCAGCACAGAGGTTTCCACTTCTTCGGTCACCTCGTCGCCGGCAGCCTGCTCCACTTCGGCCTTGTAGGCCTCAAGGTCGGCCCCTGCCTGCACCAGGCAGTCCTCCACGGCTTTGATGATGGCCGCAGACGTGTTTGTCGCGCCGGAGACGGTGTCCACCGCGATGCTCTGGTTGGCGACGATCGCCTCGGGAATGCGCTCCAGCGCTGGGTCGCTCAGGCCGGGGGTCTCTTCGTGCCCGGTCACCGTCACGGAAGCGATGCCGGTCTCATCCATGACCACTTCGACCTTGACAGGGCCGTTGTTGCCCTGCGCTTCGGCCTGGTAGGTGCCGGGTGTCGCTTGCGCGAGGCCGCAGGCCAGGCAGGAACACAGGCACAGGAGCGCCACAAGCGCACAGAGGAATTTGTTCATTGTGTTTCCCTCCCATAACATGAACATACTTAAGTACATACCGCAGTACATACTGTGGTATGTAAAGTATAGGGGATTGACGGGATTTTGTCAATACCCGCAATGCGTTTTTTGACAGGAAAATCGGACTGTGCTATAATCAAACCAAGTTATCAATGAGGAGCGACATATGGCCCGCAGACAGACAAAGCGCAGCGTACAGGCCGCAAGCAGCCGGAACATTCTGCTCAAGGCGGCGACAACCCTTTTCCACGAGCATGAGTATGCCGATGTGACGGTGGACGACATCTGCGCCGCGGCTGGCCTGACAAAGGGCGCTTTTTATTATCATTTTGCCAGCAAGGAGGAGCTTCACAACCAGCTCTACACGCCCCAGCTTGATGCGTATCTGGATGCGCATTACCGCTTGCCCGAAGAGCCCACGGCATACGACCGCCTGATGGAGCTGGCGCGCTGCACCTTTCAGTTTTCTGTGGAGAATGACCAGACGCTGACGGCGCAGTCGATCTCCGTGATGGTCAATCAGAAGTCGTCGTATTTGTACAGCCAGCCCCGAACGCATACCCGGCTGCTGGATGAGGCGATTGATGCGGCCGTTTCCGAGGGGGTTTTAAGGCCGAAGACCGATCATCAGGAGACCATCTTGCTGTATGCCTGCATGATGACCGGTTTTTTGCTCAAGTGGGTTTCAAGCTCCGGGGAAGAAAGCCGCACGACGGATTGGAACAAGTTGCTTTCCGAGGAAATCCGTCTGCTGCTTTGCTGAATGTGTGGTTGCCCGGGCAGATGAGCGGTCGCGGCCATGCGAGGCTGTGGCCGGAATAAGCGCTGCGCTCAAAAAAATATAAGCAAAAATCCGGAGCCTGTCTGGCGTTTGCCGCGCAAACAGATTCCGGATTTCGTGTGTGTGTTGTGGTGTGGCCGGGCGATGGGAAAACGCGCCCGGCGCGCAAGGGATGCCCTCCTGCGCATCAGAGGAGAATTTCCCGCAGAATGTCGTGAAACTGGCTGCCGCAGCGCTCCAGTTCCCCGAGCACGGCGTCGATGCCCTCCGGGGTGTGCGTCCAGTTCTCGCGCGTGATGGCGGTGTGCGGGGCAGGGCAGACCCGAAACTCCGCCTGCGGAAAGAGCGTCTGGTAATACATCTTCGCGCGCCGCGCGTGCAGCGGCACGCAGCACAGCAGGGCGCGGCGGATGCAAAGGCCGCGCTCATCCGTCCTGCGCCGGGAAAAGATGGCGTTTTGGTAGGTGTATGTGGCCTCGTCCTCGCGCAATATGGCCTCGTCGGGCACCCCGCAAGAGAGCAGCACGTGGCGCATGAAGGCCCACTCCGTGTCAAAGTCGCCGTCATACAGCCGTGCGCCGGATTTCTGCCCGCCGAATGCGCCCGAGCCGATGGAGAACCGGCCCGAAGGCAGCACGAGCTGCGCATAACCGGCTTTGTACAGCCGGGCGGCGTGCTCGGAGGGCTCGGCATGGCCGTTGCCGGGAATGAAGAGGATGTCGGCGGGACAGGGCGCGTCTTCCAGGAAGATGAAGCGCGTGATGTCGTTGATCCATTCAGGCATGGGGGGCCTCCTTGGGCACGGGGGAGAGGAGCCCCGCGAGCGTGCCCACGCCGTAGACGATGTGCACCAGGGGAAAGAGCACCGGCAGGCACAGCGCGCACAGCAGGCGGCCGGAGGGCTGCCGCCGCGCGGCCTGTATGCCAAAGACCACGCTCAGCGTAAAGTACAGGGCGAGCATGGAGACAAGGGGCCATGCCTGCCACGGGGAAAGAAGGCCGAGCCCCAGCAGCGCGAGCACAAAGGCCGCGGGAATCAGGTGCCGCGGGGCGAAGCAATAGGGCTGGATGCGCATGGTGCGGCCGATCCAGTATCCGTTGCCCCACTTTTGCCTCAGCTGCCCGCGCAGCGTGCCGCGCGCCGCGTGGAAGGAGAAGATATCCGGCGAAAAGTAAAAGCGGTACCCGGCCTTGCGCATCCGGTAGTGCATGTCGTTGTCCTCGGTGCGGCGCAGGCGTTCATCGTAAAACCCCACGCGGTCGTAGACCGATTTGCGGTAGAGCGCGTAGGCGAGCGTATCCACATAGCGGGCCTCGCCGCTGTTGCGGAAGGGCGCGGCGCCGCCGCAAAAGCGCGAGGTATCCAGCGCGCGCATCACGGATTGCCAGGCGGTCTGGGGCGCGCCGCCCTCCACGCGTCCGCCGACGATGTCCTCGCCGCGCTCAAGCGCCTTCAGGTTTTGGCTCAGAAAGTCGCGGGGAATGCGCGCGTGGGCATCCAGGCGGATGACCGCGTCGCCGCTCGCCTCGCGCAGGGCGATGTTGATGCCGCTGGCCAGCCACTGCCTGGGGTTTTCCAGAATTTTCACGTCAAACGGGGCGCGCAGGGCAAAGTCTTCCATGATGGCCCGGGTGCCGTCGGAGGAGGCGCTGTTGACCAGCAGCGCCTCAAGCTGCTCCGGTGCAAGCGTTTGGGCGAGCAGATCGTCAAGCAACGCGCCGAGGGTTTGCGCGGCATTGTACGCCACGACGATAAAGCTGATTTTGATCATTCTCGTATGCACCGTTTCTCATTGGATTCAAGCGCGCGCGGCTCACACCGCGGCATAGGCTCTGCTGCGCACCCGGTAGGTGCAAAGGCCGAGCGGAAATGCGAAGAAGAACAGCTTCTGGGAGACGAAGGCCCGCACGCGGCCGCGCGAGAGCAGCAAGCCCATCTGCATGGACTGGATCAGGCAGCAGGCGAGCAGCCCGAAGATGCCGGCAAACAGCAGCAGCACGCACAGCCAGTCGAGCGCGTAGAGCGCGAACTTGGCCCGCTCGTGGCGCACGTACGCCCTGGCCTTGCCCCGCGCGAGCGCACAGCGGAAGGCCTGCCCTTCGCCAAGCCTGCGCCGCGAAAAGATCACGCCCCAGATGCCGCGCTGGTTGCGCACCCCGTCCACATGGGTGATCATCGGGACGGGAATCTCCACGATGCGGCAGCCGGCGTCCTTGAGGCGCGCATAGAGCTCCGCCTCTTCGCAGGCCACGGTGTCCGCCGACCAGCCGCCGCAGCAGGAAAGCGCCTCGGCGGAGATGAACAGCGCGCCGCCAAACTCGGGCGCGATGCGCTCCCGGGTGCAGCCAAAGTAGTTGGCATTGCGGGAGACGACCTGGCCGTCGCACAGGTAAAGATCCTCCCGGATGCCGCATACGCCGTCGTATCCGCCGGAGGCCATGGCCATCATCGCGCGCTCGGAAAAACCGGGGCACAGCAGCATGTCGCCATCCAAAAAGAGCAGGTATTCCCCCCGCGCCTCTTTGGCGCCGACAAAGCGGCCCAGCCCGGCTGTCGTGCGGGGCTCGGCCAGCAGATAGCAGCGGGCGCCCAGTTCATGGGCGCGCTCGATGCTGTTGTCCGTGGAGCAGGAGTCCACGTAGAGCACCTCGTGCGCGAGCACGCCGAGCGCATCCTGCACGCTGCGAAGACAGGCGCTCAGGCGCTCCCCTTCATTTTTCCCGATGACGATGACGCTGATCATCTGTCTTCCCTCCCGCGGACGGATATGCTATAATTCATACATACGGGCGCCCCGGGCCGCATGGCGCGCGGGGCGAGACAGTCTTTTGAAGCAACATTCAGATATAACCCATTATCGCACAAAACACACCGGTTGACAAGGCCTAAAGCAGGGAGGGACGGGCGTGCTGCTGAGCGTGATCATACCGTTTTATCAGGTGCAGGCGTATATCGGCGCGTGCCTGGAGCGGATCAGCCGTTTGCCGCAGGATGCATGCGAGGTGCTGCTGGTGGACGACTGCGGGCGGGATGATTCCGCCTCCATCGCGGCGGCCTACTGCCAAGAGCACGCGAACTTCCGCCTCATCCGCCGCGAGGCGAACGGGGGGCTGTCTGCCGCCCGCAACACGGGCATGAAGGCGGCGCGCGGGGAATACATCAGCTTTGTGGACAGCGACGATCTGCCGGAGCCGGAGGCGCTCTTTGCGCTGGCCTGCGACGCGCAGCGGGCGCATTTGGATGTGGCCAAGGCACGCTTTCGCTACTTTGACGATGAGACGGGCAGGCAGACGGACGGCCCCGCCATCCCCGCTACCGGTGTGATGACCGGCGGGGCGCTGTTTGCCGCCCAGTGCCGCGCGGGGCTGTATGAGCCCATGGTGTGGCAGTGCGTGTTCCGGCGCGCGTTCCTGGAGGAGACCGGGCTGACCATGGCGGAGGGGCTCCTGTTTGAAGATGAGCTGTTTCAGGCCCCGGCACTGCTGAAGGCCGAGCGCGCGGCGGCTTCTGACCGGGTGATTTTGCTCTATCGCCAGCGCGAGGGGAGCATCATGGCCTCGTTTGCCCGGAGCGCCAGGTGGTGCGCAAGCTATCTGGAGGTGTGCAGGCGTCTCACTTCGCTTTCTGTGCAGCTTCCCCGGTCACAGGCGCGCAGGGCGCTTCGCAAGCGCACGGGGCAGATCGCGCTGAGCGTCGCCAAGAATATTCCCGCGTACCGCCTGCCCGAAGAGGTTGCCGCGCAGGCGCGGGCGTTTTTGCGGGAACACCGGCGGGAGCTTTCCTCCTATGCGCTCAAAAGCGGCAGCGCGGTGGTCGCCGCGCAGGGGCTGGCGCTGGGGGCGTCGCCGGAGCTGTTCATGGCGGGCTATGCGCGCCTTTCGGGAAACAGATGATGGCAAAACGCGCCTCAAATGGCAGGCAATCGTGCGCTGCAAAGCAAGGCAACTTCTTCAAGGGCTAGCTTTTGGGCGCTCGATCCTGTATAATAGAAGCACAGACCTAACTGCGTGGTGTCGCGCAGCGGTACTTCCATGAAAAGAGAAATGGAGGAAATAGATGATGAAACTGATTGTGGCAATTGTGCAGGATGAGGACGCGGGCCGTCTGGTCTCCGCACTGATGGATAAAGGATTCGGCGTCACCAAGCTGGCGACGACGGGCGGCTTCCTGCGCGCGGGCAACACCACGCTCATCAGCGGCGTGCAGGATGAGAAGCTCGACGAGGCGCTGGGCATCATCGAGAAGATCTGCAAGAGCCGCGAGCAGATCACCGCGTCCACCACGCCCATGGGCGGAACCGGCGGCGTGTATGTGCCCTATCCCATCCGCGTGACCGTCGGCGGCGCAACCGTGTTTGTGCTGGAGGTCAGCCAGTTCCTGAAGGTGTAATTCATGTTTACGTTTGAGGACTTTGCGGGGCAGTCTGCGCATTTGGCGCAGCTGCAGCGCGATTTTTCGCGCCATGCATTTGTCCATGCCTATCTGTTCGCCGGGCCGCGCGGAACGGGCAAGCGTTCCGTCGCGCGGCTTTGTGCGATGGCGGCGCTTTGCCGCGGCGAGGGGGAAAAGCCGTGCGGGCAGTGCGGCCCCTGCCGCCGTGTGCTTGGCGGCACGCATCCCGACGTGCATACCGTTTTGCCGGAGAAGGATAAAAAGTGGATCAGCGTGGGCGTCATGCGCGAGCTGCTGGAGACGGTGTCCGTCAAGTCCTTTGAAGATGGCGTGAAGGTGATTCTCATTCCCGAGGCGGAGCGCATGAACGCTGCCGCCCAGAATTGTCTGCTCAAGACGCTGGAAGAGCCGCCGCAGGATACGGTGTTTTTTTTAATCACCGATCAGCCTGCCGCGCTTCTGCCCACGGTCGTTTCGCGCTGCCGCGTGGTGCGGTTTCATCCGCTGGATATCGAGGCCGCCGCTGCGCGGCTCGTCGCCCTGGGGCAGAGCGAGCAGACGGCCAGGGCGCGCGCGCAGATGGCCGAGGGATGCGTCGGGCAGGCGCTTGAGGTGGATGATGCGCAGCTTGCCATGCGAAGAGACCTGACGCGGGATGTCTTTTCCATCCGCCGTGCGGGCGATGTGCTCGCGGTGGTGAATGCATATAAGGAGGACAAGGGGCGCCAGGCGCAGACGCTTGACGCGCTGGAGGCCGCCGTGCGGGACATTTTGCTTGCGCAGGCGGGCAGATCGTCGCTTGATGGGGCGGGGTATGCGCAGCAGGCGCAGGACTATGCCCGCAGTGTGCCATTGTCAGGCGGACTTGCGCTGATGCGCGAGGTCACGCGCGCACGCATGATGTGCGAAAGCAACGTGGCCTTTGCCTCGGCGTTTGAGGCCGTCCTGCTCAAGATATCGGAGGAATATGCCAAATGGCCTTGGTAATCAGGGTGCGCTTTAAGCGTGCCAGCAAGTTTTATGATTTTGATCCCAACGGGCTTAATCTGCACCACGGAATGTGCGTGGTGACGGAGACGGCGCGCGGCGTGGAGCTGGGCGAGTGCATGTCCGGCATCATGGAGGTGCCCCAGGAGCAGCTGGCGCAGCCGCTCAAGCCCATTTTGCGCATCGCCACGCCGCAGGATCTGGCGGTGCAAAAGCGCAATGAACAGTATGAAAAGGAAGCCTTTGACATCGCCGTGGAGCGCATCGCCGACCATAAGCTGGAGATGAAGCTGGTCGACGTGGAATATGCGTTTGATCATTCCAAGATCATCTTCTATTTTACCGCAAACGGGCGTGTGGATTTCCGCATGCTGGTCAAGAACCTGGCCAGCATATTCAAGACGCGCATCGAGCTGCGCCAGATCGGCGTGCGCGACGAGGCGAAGATGCTGGGCGGCATCGGCCCGTGTGGCCGGCCGATCTGCTGCCGCTCGTTTTTGAGCGACTTTACGCCTGTGTCCATCAAGATGGCCAAGGAGCAGAACCTTTCGCTCAACCCCACGAAGATTTCCGGCCTTTGCGACAGGCTCATGTGCTGTCTCAAGTATGAGCAGGATCACTATGAGGCGGTCCGCAAGCGGATGCCGCGCGTGGGCAGGGAGATCGTCACCCCGGACGGGGTGGGCACGATCAACGCCATCAACGTGCTGGAGGAGACGGTGCGCGTGCGCATCGCCGTGGGCGATTCGTTTGAGCTGAGGGAGTACCCCATTGACGATTGCACGCGCGTGAATCAGGAAGGCAATGGCAGCCCGGCTTCCGGCGCGCAGGACGCGCAGGCGCCTGCCGCATCACAGGCGGAAGCAGGCCAGGAGGAGATTCCCGCGCAGACGGAACAACCCGCCCGCTCGGAAAAGGCGGCCAGGCCGCCCCGCCCCCGCAACGGCGAACATTCGGAGAAGCGGGAGCGCCGTGACCGCGGCGAGCGGCCGGACAGGCAGGACAGACAGGAGCGCCCGCGCCGGGGCGACCGTCCGCCCAAGCGGGAGCGCCCGCCCAAAGAAAATGCGCCGCAGGAAGCGCGGCAGACGCTTGCCGCACCCAAGCCCGCAGAGCTTGCCGCGGCGCCCGCGCCGGAGGCAAAGGCTGTGAAACCGGTGCAGCCGGCACAGCCATCAGAGTCCGAAAAGCAGGCAAAGCCGGCCCAAATGGAAGAGGACTTGCAGCTTCTGGAGCAGTCCACGCCGGAGGATCTGCTGTGAAACAAGCCGCTTTTTAACGGAAAAATGTATAAATCCGGCTTGCAATTGATAGGGGCGCGTGATAGAATGAAGCGGGGTAATCCCCGAATGTATTTGGGAGGTGAAAAGAACATGGCATACAAGATCACGGACGACTGCATCTCTTGCGGCGCTTGCGCGGCGAACTGCCCGGTGAACGCGATCAGCGAGGGCGAGAACAAGTACGAGATCGATGCGGATACCTGCATCTCTTGCGGGAACTGCGCCAGCGTCTGCCCGGTGGGCGCTCCGGTGGAGGGCTGATCAGTCAAGTGCGGATGCATTCGGTTTAGCCGGATGCATCTTTTTTTGAGTTAAACGGTGCTGCGCGGCGCCGGTTGCCTGCCTGCCGAGGCACATAGATGATGCGGTGTGGCAGCAGGCGGGCCGGGTCATCCGGCGGCAAGGCATCGAGTGCATTTCCAAAGGGGGGCGAAAAATGGGCAGAAGACGGCGTGGCGTATCGCTGGGCACGGTGATCATGCTGCTGCTGACCGTGGCGGTTGTGGCCGGGTGCTGTGTTTTTCTGGCCTTTATCGGCGGGGAGGATGCGTACGAGCGCACGAGCAGCCTGCTTGAGCAGCTGGCGCAGCGGGAAGCCGCCGCGGCAGATTCCACCCTTGCGCCTTCCGCACGCGAAGCGGCCCCCGCCACGGCGGCGCCGGTGGCGCAAACGCCCGTGCCCACTGCCGCGCCCAGCCCGGTGCCGGAAGCCTCCACGTTTACGCTGGCAGCTGCCGGCACGGTGTATGCGCCCAAGGCTGTGCGCCAGTGCGCACAGGAGAGCGGCGATCACTACGACTTCACCCAGATGTTTGCCGGGCTGGGCGATGCGCTCAGCCGGGCGGATCTGACCGTGATGACGCTGGAGACGACCACAGCCGGGCAGGAAAAGGGGTATGGCAACTACAACACGCCGCCCCAGATCCTGGATGCGCTGCGCGACAGCGGGGTGGATCTGGTTGCGCTGGCCACGGAGCGGGCGCTTGACAAGGGCTATGAAGGGCTGGAGATCACGCTCAGCGAGCTGACCACGCGCGGCATGGCCAGCACGGGCGTTTCCCTTCAGGGTGGCAATTCCGGCACGGTGATGAACATCGGCGGCGTGCAGGTGGCGCTGCTGGCCTACACATACGGCCTGAGCGACGAGGGAAAGGAAAAATCCCAGGCGGATGAACGCGGCGCGGTGGCGATGATCGACACGGAGGCCATGGTAGAGGACATCGTCAGCGCGCGGGTAAACGGGGCCGATGTGGTGGTGGTGCTGCCGCACTGGGGCACCAAGAACAAGCAGGAGACGCCCGACAACGTGCGCGCCCTGGCGCGGACGCTGGCAGAGGCGGGGGCGGATGTGATCCTGGGCACGCACCCCAACGTGGTGCAGGGCACAGAGCGGCTGAGCGTCACGCGTTCAGACGGGCTGACGTATGAGAGCATCGTCTGCTATTCGCTGGGAAGCATGCTCACGGATGCGCGCACGCCGGAAAACACCGCCGGCATGATCGCGCAGCTTGAGATCACCTATGATCCGGTGACCCGGCGCACATCGCTGGGCGAGCTGCAGATCACGCCGGTGTACATCGCGCGGCAGCGGGAGGACAACCAGAACGTGTACCGCGTCGTCGATGCGGGCAATGCGCAGGCGGTGTCGGCCCTGAGCCCGCAGGAGCAGGCCGCGGCGCAAGAGGCGGCGCAGTTTGTCAGCAAGATGACGGGACAGCAATAGGAGTGAGCGGCGATGAACAGAAAACGCCTTTCGGCATACGGCATCCGCGTGGGGAATATGCAGCCCGGCCCGCTTGACAAGATCAGCGATGTGCCGGGCGTCCGGGTCGGCCATGCCACCATTCGGGATGCGCGGCACCACACCGGGGTGACGGTGATCCTGCCCTGTGAGGACAACATGTTTGCCAAAAAGCTCACCGCGGCGGGGTTTGTGCTCAACGGCTTTGGCAAGACGCAGGGGCTCGTGCAGATCGATGAACTGGGCACACTGGAGACCCCCATCGCGCTGACCAACACGCTCAATGTGGGCGTGGTGCACGACGCGCTGGTGACGTATATGGACGCGCGCTGCCGGGCGGATCACGTGCCCATGCATTCGATCAACCCGGTTGTGGGCGAGTGCAACGACGCTTCGCTCAATGCCATCAGCGACCGGCCGGTGACGGCGGCGCACGTGATGCAGGCGATCGAATGCGCCTGCGCAGATTTTGATGAGGGCGACGTCGGCGCCGGGGCGGGCACGGTGTGCCACGGGCTCAAAGGCGGCATCGGTTCGGCGTCGCGCGTTCTGACCATCGCCGGCAAGACCTATACGCTGGGCGTGCTGGTACAGAGCAACCACGGCTGTCTGGAAGAACTGACGGTGTGCGGGCGGCGCCTGGGGGAGGAGATCCTCGAGCGGCGCGCGCAGAAGCCGCAGCCCGAGCCCAACGACCGGGGTTCCATCATGATGGTCACCGCCACGGATCTGCCCGTGTCCGACCGGCAGCTGCGGCGCATCATCAAGCGCTGTGCCGTCGGCCTGGCGCGCTGCGGGTCCTACTTCGGGCACGGCAGCGGCGATGTGATGATCGGCTTTACCACGCAAAACCGCGTGCCGCACGGCGGAATGCACCGTGTGCTGACCCAGCAGGTGCTCACCGAGCACACGCTGGAGCTGGCCTTCCGCGCCATCGCGGAGGCGACCCAGGAGGCTGTGCTCAATTCGCTGTGCTGCGCGGACGACGTGCAGGCGGAGAATGGCACGGTTTACGAGGGAATCGGCCGGTACCTGTGAGAGCTTCAAGGGGAAGTCCGTCCCCTGACATGAGCGAGGCGGGAAAGCGGGGTGCGCCATGCAAAAAGTGCTTGTGATTGGCTGCCCGGGGGCGGGAAAGAGCACATTTGCCAGAGGCCTGCGGGACGCGACAGGACTTCCGCTTTACTATCTGGATATGCTCTGGCACAGGCCGGACCGCACCACGCTCGGCAGGGAAGCGTTTGATGCGGCGCTTTTGCAGCTTGTCGGGCGAGAAAAATGGATCATCGACGGGAATTACCTGCGCACGCTTGGCATCCGGCTGGCTGCCTGCGACACGGTTTTTCTGCTGGATTATCCGGTTGATGTGTGTCTGGCCGGCGCGGCGGAGCGCATCGGCAAGCCGCGGCAGGATCTGCCCTGGGTAGAGCTGTCGTTTGATGCTGAATTCAGACAGTGGATCGAGAATTTTCCCCGGGAACAGCTGCCGCAGATCTACCATCTGCTGGCGCAATACCGCGAAACCAGAAAGATCATCATTTTTCATTCGCGAAAGGAGGCGCAGCGCTATATCCAAGGCGTTCAGTCAATATTTAAGCCATCTCAATCGTAGGCTGCCTGGCAGTTTGCGGTTGAGATGGCTTTGATCTGCAAAGATTTGGCTCTGGACGCAAATCGGCCTGAAATACAGCGCGATTCAAGGGGCGCT
Organism: Candidatus Ventricola gallistercoris; assembly: GCA_018716525.1. Classification (GTDB taxonomy): domain Bacteria; phylum Bacillota; class Clostridia; order Christensenellales; family Aristaeellaceae; genus Ventricola; species Ventricola gallistercoris. The sequence goes on along the minus strand of DVJV01000104.1, from coordinate 177 downwards.
TGCTTTTGCAATTTATGACTCCGGGCTTTGTGTTTCGGAAGCCGTGTTTCTTCTGCTTAAATGGACAATCAGGATGTCATCGATCATTTGACAACAATCATCTTCAGGAAAGATGGGCATGTCCATGATCTCTTCCCAAATGGGTGTCTGAGCAAGTTCCTGCTCGCTTACGATATG
>DVJV01000103.1 GCA_018716525.1 Candidatus Ventricola gallistercoris | reverse complement strand
CAGGGCGGTACCCCATGCTCGATGAGATTGGCCACGCGGTACGTCAGCGCGCGCGTCTTGCCGGACCCTGCTCCGGCCAGCACCAAAAGCGGCCCTTCCAGCGTTTCCGCCGCGAGCCGCTGTTCCTTGTTCAGATCGCTCAAATTCATGAAATGCCCCGCCTTTCCCCGCCCGCATCGCCATCCGTCTGCGCGGGCGATAGGCGCGTATGCGGTCATTATAGCACAAATCCGCATGAAAAAAAAGGCGGCTGACTCTGCGTCCGCCGCCTTTTTCAAAGCTATCCGTCCTTCACTCGTCTGTCTCAGGCTCACTGGGGCACGACGGCATCGTGCCGAAAGCTCTGCGCCGCCGTCGCGCCGATCTGCGGCGCATCGCCCAGCCGGTCGCCGTCAAGCAACTCCAGGTGCCCCACCGATACCTCGTAGGCCGTCTTTTCCACCACCGTGCCGTCGGGCATCTGCTTTTGATAGGCCCGCGACTGGAGGCGGCCCGTCAGCGTAATCTTATCGCCCACGCTCAGCTTGGCCGCAAAGCGCGCGCTGCGCCCCCAGGTGATGCACGGAATATAGTCGCTCTTGCCATACGCCCGGTTCACCGCCAGCATCATGTCCGCGATCTCGCGGCCAAACGGCGTGGTGCGGTATGCGGGCGCCTTGCACAGCGTGCCGGTAAGCTGAATCTGGTTGGGGTTCTCCCGCTCGTCGGTTTCCACAATCCGCTGCGCAAACGCCGTGATCAGCAGCCTGCCCGCGCCTTCGATGATCTTGTTGTACGAGCGCACCTGCCCTTCGATGGACAGCGTGTCGCCCTCCTTGAGCATCGCGCCGTCGAGCAGGCGCTCCGACAGCGTAACCGGCAGCAGATCCTGCGCGCCGGAGAGGCGCGGCACGCCCAACGTCAGATAGTAAAACTTTTCGCCGAATGCCTCGTGCCCGACCACGGGCGTACCCACGATCTTACCGCTCAGGTGCAGTGTGTTGATGACGTTTTCCATTGTACGTCCTCCTTATCCAATCTCATGATGATAATCCCTGTGTTGCAGGCGTGGCGGTGGCCGCCGGCGCCGGCTCCGGTGTTGACAGGTGTTGCTCTCCGGTGTGATCAATCCACGTATCGCCTGTGAGCAGCAGCTGTGAAACTGGAACTATTTTATATCCTTTCTCCGTATAGTATGCCAGAATTTTCGGCAACGCCTCAAGAATGTACTTTGAGTCGTTGTGGAAGAGCACGATATCGCCCGGATTGACATTCTTGGTGCATCTGGAAATCATATCCTGTGCGCCCAGGTTCTTCCAGTCCAGCGAGTCCACGTTCCACTGAACGCATTCATAGCCTTCCTCGCGGCTCACGCGCACGACCTCGTCATTATACTCGCCGTACGGCGGGCGGAACAGCTTGGGCGCTTCTCCCGTAATCGAGCGCACCAGCTCGCTGCACTTGCGCAGCTCCTCGCGGATCTGCGATTGCGAGAGCGTGGACATGTGCGGATGCGTGGCGGAATGGTTGCCGATCTCATGCCCCCTCGCTGCCAGCTCTGCAACGAGATCGGGATACTTTTCGGCCCAGAACCCCACCAGGAAGAACGTCGTCTTCACATCGTATTGATCCAGAATATCCAGAATGCCTTTCGTATTCGCGTCACCCCACGCAGCATCAAAGCTGATGGAAACCACCTTTTCCTCTGTATCGACGTTATACACTGGCAACTCGCGCGTCGTCACCGCCGCCATCAGCGTCGTGCCGGAGCTCATGCTGGCGTATGCCAGGGATACGACCGCCAGACCGAGCACCAGCGCAAGCTGCCTGATGCGCAGCGAACCGAGGCGCATTTTGTTCATCCGCATCGCCTCCACTTTTTCCTTGCAAGATTCTATATGTGAGGGGCTTTGCGTTTAGAACTTCAACCACATAACGAACAACCCGTCCGGAATATTCCCGTCACTGGCAAGAATTCACATTTCTGCCTTAATTTTACAGAAAAACGCCACATTCCGCGGCAAGGTACAAGGCCCGCTGCCGCCTGCACAATGCGCTATGACAGTGCAGTGCGAAAATCCCGTGCCCGAAGGCCGTCACTTCCCGGCGGGCCATTTTCCCGCCGGGGCACGCAAAAAGCCGGCAGATTGCTCTGCCGGCTCAGCGTGTCGAAAAAGTCCGCCTGCGGCGTCCTTTTCCGAGTATTTGCACTATTTCCCTCTCGGCTCTATGAGCCTCCCGGGCGGGAAACAGCGTAAGGAAGCCTTGCGCGGCAAGGCCCGAATCCGCCGCACATGTCGCCGGATTCGGATTGCATTTGGAGGGCTGCGGCCCTCCAAACCTCCCGGAACGGTTTTTTGACAGCCTGAGCCGGCAGATTGCTCTGCCGGCCAAATTTTTACTTTTCCTCGGAGGTTGTCACCTGCACGACCACATCATCCAGAAGCACACTCACGAGCATCTGTCCCTTGCCCGTGCGGCGCTCAATGGGGATTTCATCCACCTGCATGTGGCTGACATGCCCATGCTTTTGCTCAAAGGCGACCTTCGTCGCCCGGGTGACGTTGACAAAGCCCGCCAGCTGCGTGCCGGTCTCGCCGCCCTTTGTAAAGGGCATGAGCTTCTGCCCGCGGCCCGCGCGGCCCTGGCGCTCCACATCATCGGAAAGCAGGCGCTTGCCATAGCCCCGGTCGCTGATGACCAGCAGCACATCTCCCGCCTTGGGGATCTCGTGCCAGCACACGGCGTCGCCTTCGTACAGGTCGATGCCCCGCACACCCGCCGTTGCGCGCCCGGTGGAAGACACGGTATCCAGCTTAAAGCGCAGCGCCATGCCCATGCGCGTGACCAGCAGCAGGTCATCCCGGTCGCCGGGCTCCACCTGCACCATGCCCACCAGCTCGTCATCCCCCTTGAGGGTGATGGCCGCAAACCGCGCGCGCCGGATGGCATACTCGCCCGCAGCCGTGCGCTTGACCTGGCCGTTTTTCGTGATGAAGAGCAGATCGCCCTTCTTCTCCATCTCCTCAGTCTTCACGCAGATCATGGCCACAGCGGTTTCCCCGTCCGCCAGGCCCGCGAGCAGACCCGTGAGCAGGCTGCCGCGCTCCTTGAGGCGCATCGTCTCGGGAATCTTGGAAACGTCGAGCATGAAGCAGTTGCCCTTGTTGGTGAAGAAGTACAGCGTCTCATCCGTTGCGGTGAGGATGATCTCCACCACGTCCTCGCGCGCGCCGGGCTGGGCCATGTACTTATCGACCATGCGCGGGCTCATGCGCCGCAGCTGTCCGTCGCGCAGGCGCAAAATGGCCGTATCCTCCGCCACGGGCTTGTTTTCCACCGCAGGCAGCGTCGAAGAGTCATCCCCGATCAGCTCCGTGCGGCGGCCATCGCCATACTTGTCGCGGATCTCGCTCATCTCCGCGCGAATGACTCCGATGAGCTTCTTCTCGCTGCCCAAAATGCCCTCCAGCCGCGCGATCGTCTTGAGGATCGCCGCGTACTCCTTGCGCAGCGCCTCGATCTCCAGGCCGGTCAGCCTCTGAAGGCGCATATCGAGAATCGCCTGCGCCTGTATCTCGGTGAGACCAAAACGGTTTTGGAGCTGTTCGCGCGCCTCTTTGGGATTTTTGCTCTT
>DVJV01000102.1 GCA_018716525.1 Candidatus Ventricola gallistercoris | reverse complement strand
CTTTCCTGGAGCGGGCTCAGACTGTCAAAAAAGCCTTCCGGGAGGTTTGGAGGGCTAAAGCCCTCCAAATGCAATCCGAATCCGGCGACATGTGCGGCGGATTCGGAAGCCTTGCTGTGCAAGGTTTCCTTGCGCCGTTTCCCGCCCGGGAGCCCCATGGGGCGAGAGGGAAACGGCGTAAATCTCGGAAAAGGACGCCGTAGGCGGACTTTTTCGACACGCTGAGCCCTCTTCAGGCTTTCCTGAAGCGGGCTTTTTGTATGCGGATGCCGGGAGCGGACACGGGAGCGGACTACGCCGCTTTTTTCTTGACACAGGCATATCCTGGCGCTATACTAACAAAGATATTAAAAGGATTTTCCCACCAAAAAACGGATATGGGAGGGTACCATGCTCAGCAGGCCTATCATTGATCGCGTCGCCATATTTGGCATCAGTTGGTATGCCATCTTGATCGTATCAGCCATCGTCATTGGCTATGTCCTGTGCAGCCACGAGGCGCGCCGCTTCTACCTGCCTCAGGATACCATGATTGACTTTCTGCTCTACGCCATTCCCCTGGGGCTGATTGGCGCGCGGTTGTATTATGTGATCTTCCGGTTCAATATGTACAGCGAGGACATCTTTTCTGTTCTGGATATCCGCAATGGCGGGCTCGCCATCTACGGCGGCATCCTCGGCGGGCTGCTCGCTGCAAGGCTGGTTTCGCGCAAGCACGGCGTTTCCACGCTCACGCTGCTGGATATCGTTGCGCCGGCGCTGGTGCTCGGCCAGGCCATCGGCCGTTGGGGCAACTACATCAACATGGAAGCTTACGGCCTGCGCGTTTACGAGGAATCTCTCCAGTTCTTCCCGTTTGCTGTAGAGATTCCGGTGGGCAGCGTGTGGTACTGGCACATGGCCACGTTCTTTTATGAATTCTGCTGGGATCTGCTCGTCTTTGCGCTGCTGCTCGTCATCCGCAGGCATTGCCGCCGCCGCGGCGACGTGATCTGCTGGTACCTGCTGCTGTATTGCTCGGGCCGAACCGTTATCGAGGGTTTGCGCAACGACAGCCTCACGTTTATCAGCGAGTTTGTGCGCATTTCCCAGGTGCTTTCGGCGATCGCCGCAATAGCCATTGTCCTGTATTTCTTTGTGCGCATCCGCGACAGGATCAGCGCCGTAACCATTGCCCCGGTGGTCAGCGCAGTGCTTTGCCTGGTGTGCACATTCCTGGGCGAGTTCGAGCGCGGTGCTTACAGCTCGCTGTTCATCTACTCCCAGATCAGCCTCGGCGTGCTGCTTGCCTCTCAGCTCGTGATCATCGCTTTGTGGACGGCAGACAGAGGCAGCTTTGATCTGCGCGTGGCGCTGCCGCTCCTTCTGGATGGCGCATTCATCGTGGGCCTGCTGTTTGGCGGTATCGGCCGGGCAAATGCCGACAACACCTATTACGTCACCCTGCGCCAGTGTGCGGCAATGATCCAGATGATCCTCTGCGGCTGGCTGCTGTGCTACCCGTTCTGCCCGAGAACTGAAGAAAGCGAGTGATCTTCATGCGCAACCTGACGATGATGACCGATCTGTATGAACTGACGATGATGAACGGCTACCTGCGCTTCGGCATGGAAAAGAACAGAGCCTGCTTTGATCTGTTCTACCGCAAGCAGGGCGACATCACCGCCTATGCCGTGGCGGCAGGCCTTGAGCAGGCGATCGAATATGTGAAGAATCTGCACTTTACAGATGAGGATATCGCTTATCTGCGCAGCCTGGGCATTTTCGATGATGCGTTTCTCACCTATCTTTCTCACTTTCACTTCACCGGTGACATCATGGCTGTGCCGGAAGGCACCGTAATCTTCCCTGGCGAGCCGATTCTGCGCGTCATCGCACCGATCATTGAGGCGCAGCTGCTGGAAACCACGCTGCTCAACATCATCAACCATCAGACGCTTATCGCCACGAAGGCCTCTCGCGTGGTACAGGCGGCGCGCGGCGACGGCGTGCTGGAATTCGGCCTGCGCCGTGCACAAGGACCCGACGCGGGCATCTACGGCGCTCGTGCGGCGATTATTGGTGGTTGCAAGGCCACGAGCAATGTGCTGACCGGCCAGATGTTCGGCGTGCCCGTGGGCGGCACGCATGCGCATAGCTGGGTGATGTCCTTCCCGGATGAGCTGACCGCTTTCCGCGCTTATGCGGAGGTCTTCCCCACCAACTGCTTGCTGCTGGTAGACACGTATGACACGCTTTCAAGCGGCGTACCTAACGCCATCACCGTCTTCCGGGAGCTCCGGCAGAAGGGATTAGAGCCTATGGGCATCCGTCTTGACAGCGGCGACCTTGCGTTCCTGAGCCGTCAGGCGCGCAAGATGCTCGACGACGCGGGCTTCCCCAATGCGAAGATCTTCGCTTCCGGCGACCTCGATGAGGAGGTCATCTGGGACCTGAAGGCCCAGGGCGCTGCGATCGACGTGTGGGGCGTCGGCACGAGGATGATCACCAGTATGGGCAATCCTGCGCTGGGCGGCGTGTACAAACTCGCTGCGGAAGAGGTGGACGGCACGTTTGTACCGCGCATCAAGATCTCGGAGAACCCGGCGAAGGTGACCAATCCGGGTGTGAAGCGGCTTTACCGCTTCTATGACCGCCGCACGGGCAAGGCGCTGGCTGATCTGATTGCGCTGGAGGATGAGGACTTCTCCTCCGGTGAGCCGCTGACCATCTTCGATCCGGAAAACACGTGGAAGCGCATGATGCTGTGCGATTATGACGTGCGGGCGCTGCTTGTGCCCATCTTTGAAGGCGGTAAGCTGGTGTATACGCAGCCAACCCTCGGCGAGATCACCGCTTATGCCAACCGCGAGATGGAGACATTCTGGGATGAATACAAGCGGCTTCACAGTCCCCATCGTTACAAGGTGGATTTGTCTCAGAAGCTGTACGACCTCAAGCGCAGCCTGATTGAAAACCAGCGTAACCGCTGATGGGGTTCACCCCCCCGTTTGCAAAGCAGCCAGGCAAGCCGAAACACGGAAGGAATGAACCCCGTTTGAACCACGATACACCCACAACCCTTGTCAGCGTCCGGCGTTGTCACGGCCGGGCTACGCTGACACTCTCCACGGGTGAGACGCTTGACATGCCCCGCGCCATGCTCAAGGAGAGGCCCTACCGCGGCGGAATGCCGTTTGACAGGGCATCGTTTGATGCATTTCTCACAGGCCGCTCCTACCCCTTTGCCATGGACAAAGCTGTTGCGCTGCTGGCCATGCGCGGCCGCACGCGCAAGGAAATTCGCGATGCGCTGGTGAAGAATGCTTACCCAGAGCATACGGTAGAACGCGTACTGACACGGCTTGACGAGGCAGGTTATGTTGACGATGCCGATTTTGCAGGGCACTGGGCCTCTTCCCGGACATCCAAAGGGATTGGCGCACGGCGCATTCGCATGGAGCTGCGTCAAAAAGGGGTGGAAGCCTCGGTCATCGAGGAAACGCTGAGCGCGATGAATACGGATGAGCAGCTTTCGGGGGCGTGCAAAATTGCGCGCAGAGCAGCCAACGGAAAAGATCTTTCCCTTCGTACAGACAGGCAGAAGGTGATGGCTGCGCTCATGCGCCGCGGGTTTGATTACGACACGGCCAGGCAGGCGCTCGCCGTCCTGGATGAAGAAGACTGAGTCCTAAGAAGTATTAACCACGCTTTATTCCCCGGCAACGCCGGGGAATCAGACTGTCAAAAAACCTTTCGGGAGGTTTGGAGGGCCGAAGCCCTCCAAATGCAATCCGAATCCGGAGACATGCGCGGCGGATTCGGGCCTTGCCGCGCAAGGCTTCCTTGCGCCGTTTCCCGCCCGGGAGTCCCCCAGGGACGAGAGGGAAACGGCGTTAAAATTCGCAAAAGGACGCCGTAAGCG
>DVJV01000101.1 GCA_018716525.1 Candidatus Ventricola gallistercoris | reverse complement strand
GCGGATGCGGAAGCCTTGCATTGCAAGGTTTCCTTGCGCTGTTTCCCGCCCGGGAGTCCCGCAGGGACGAGAGGGAAACAGCGTTCAACTCTCGGAAAAGGACGCCGTAGGCGGACTTTTTCGACACACTGAGCCTCCGCATTGCCCTTGGAGGGAATGCGGAGGCCTGATGGATGCACGGCGCGCGGCTCAGTCGTCCGACGAAACCGCGACCGTCTTGGGCTGAATATCGCCCGCGCGGGTCAGCGCGATGCGCGTGAGCGTCGGGCCGACCAGCTCATAGATCAGCACGCCAAAGAGCACGATGTTGCGCATCATGGCGCCGCTCGGCCCCAGCGTCTGGGCGACGGTGACCGACATGCCCAGCGCCACGCCGGCCTGCGGCAGCAGCGTGATGCCCAGATACTTCTGCACCAGCGGCGGGCAGTGCATGAACTTTGCGCTCACGCTTGCGCCCAGCCACTTGCCCACCGAACGCGAGATGATATAGGCCGCGCCGATGCTCACCACGGCCATGTTGGTAAACACGTTCAGCTCAAGCTCTGCGCCGCTGAGCACAAAGAAGAGGATGAACAGCGGCGCCGTCCAGCGGTCGGTCTTGCCCATGATCTCCTCGGAAAAGTCGCACACATTGCAAAAGACGGTGCCCAGCATCATGCACACCAGCAGCGAGGAAAAGCCGATTCTGACGCCGCCCACCTCAAACTCGATCATCGACAGCGCCACCGTCATCGTCACAAACGTGATGGACAGCGACAGCCGCTTGCTGTTGGACTTGAAGTACTTCTCCGCCGCGGAGAAGATGGCGCCCATCACAAACCCGAGCAGCAGCGAAAGCACGATCTCCAGCAGCGGCTCCACGAGGATGGAGGTCATGTCGAAGTTTCCGAAGTTGATCGCCTTGGCCACGCCAAAGCTCACGGCGAACACCACCAGGCCGACGGCGTCATCCAGCGCGACGATGGGCAGCAGCAGATCCGTGAGTTCGCCCTTGGCCTTGTACTGCCTTACAACCATCAGCGTCGCAGCGGGCGCGGTGGCGGTGGCAATGGCGCCCAGGGTGATGGCATCGGCCAGCGGCAGCGCGTCGCCCAGCACGAAGAAGTGCAGCGCGATGAGCGTCACATCCACCAGCAGAGCGGCAACCAGCCCCTGAAACACGCCGATGACCGTGGCCTGGCGGCCCGTCTGGCGCAGCTGCGAGAGCCTGAATTCATTGCCGATGGCAAAAGCGATGAAGCCCAGCGCCACGTCGTTAAACAGGCTGAGCGCCTTGACGCTCTCGATCGTGGGGAAGCCCACGCCTTCGACCCCCAGCTGCCCCAGGCAGTACGGGCCGATCAGAATGCCCGCGATGAGGTAGCCCGTCACGGCGGGCATCTTCAGGGGCTTGACAAAGCGCGAGACAAGCAGTCCCGCGCACAGCGCAATGCTGATACCAAGCAGCGTTTCCATCTCTAAGACCTTCTCTTTCTTGATCCTGTCCTTTGTCATTGACCGCACCTATTATACCACCGGTTTTCCGGTGTGGACAGGAAAAAAAGCGACGGAAATTTGCAGAAAATTCTGTCTTATTATACTATTCCTGCCCCTGCTTTATGCGCTCTCACAAATCCCCAGTCCTGCAGGCTCATACTGTCCACAAACCTTCGGGGTGGTTTGGAGGGCCAAAGCCCTCCAAATGCAAGGCGAATCCGGCGACATGTGCGGCGGATTCGGAAGCTTTCCCTGCAAGGTTTCCTTACGCTGTTTTCCGCACGTCGGCCCCACAGGGGCGAGAGGAAAACAGCGCCAACCCTCGCAAAAGGACGCCACAGGCGGGCTTTTGCGACACACAAAGGCCGCAGCGCCGCTTGCGCGGCCCTGCGGCCTGAAAAGGTCAAATCAGATTACTTGGTCGGCACGACGGCGCCCTGGTAGGTCTCGTTGATCCAGGAAACCATCTCGTCGCTCTGGAGCACTTCCACCAGCGTCTTGAGCTCCTCGCGATCGTCGCCCTCGCGCACGGCGATGACGTTGGGATACGCCACATCCGTGGACTCGGTCGCCAGCGCGGTGCCGGTCACCTCAGCGCCGGCCTGCAGCGCGTAGTTGGAGTTGATGACGCCAAAGTCCACATCCACGAGCTGGCGCGGAATCTGCGCGGCCTCCACCTCGATGATCTCGACATTGTGCGGGTTCTCCTCGATGTCCAGCACGGTCGCGGTCTCGCCCGCGCCCTCCGCCAGGGTGATGATGCCCAGGTACTCCAGCAGCGCCAGCGCGCGGGCCTCGTTGGTGGTGTCGTTGGGCACCGCGATGACCGCGCCATCCGGAATGTTCGCCAGATCGGAGGACTTGCCCGCGTAGATGCCCATCGGCTCATAGTGCACAGCGCCGGCGCTCACCAGCTTGGTGCCGTTCTGAGCGTTGAAGTCCTCCAGATACGCGGTGTGCTGGAAGTAGTTGGCATCCAGATCGCCCGCATCCAGCTGCAGGTTGGGCTGCACATAGTCGTCAAACACGACGATTTCCAGGTCGATGCCCTTGTCCGCAAGCAGCGTGGCCGCCTGCTCGAGAATCTCCGCATGCGGGGTGGCGGATGCGCCGATTACCAGCGTGGTGTTGGCGCTTGCAACGGCGACAGCGGCAATCAGCGCCGCAGCGAGAACGAGAGTAAGAATCTTTTTCATGGGAAAACACTCCTTCAAATGATGATGGGGTCCTGTTTCATATATGGTTAAGCGTGAGGCTTAATCCCGGGAAATGGGGTCATTCGCGGATGCGCTTATCCGTCTTGCGCGAGATGTACATGCCTGCCACCTGGATGATCTGCATGAGCACGACCAGCAGCACGACGGTGATCAGCAGCACATCCATCTGATAGCGGTTGTAGCCGTAGCTGATGGCAATCTGCCCCAATCCGCCGCCGCCCACCGCGCCGGACATGGCGCTGTAGCCGAGGATCGTGCCGGTGGAGATCGTCGCGCCGACGATCAGCGAGGTCTTCGCCTCCGGGATGAGCACCTTGAAGATGATCGCCGGGATGCTCGCGCCCATCGACTGCGCCGCCTCGATCACGCCGGGATCGACCTCGCGCAGCGAGCTTTCGATCATGCGGGCGACATAGGGCGCAGCGGCGATGACCAGCGGCACGATGGTGGCGGTGGAGCCGTACGCCTTGCCCGCGATCAGGCGGGTGAGCGGGATCACCAGGATCATGAGGATCAGGAAGGGAACCGACCGCAGCACATTGACCACCACGTCGAGCACGCGGTAGAGCAGCGGCACAGGCCGAAGGCCGCCCGGCGCGGTGAGCACCAGCAGGATGGCCAGCGGCAGGCCCAGCAGGTAGGCAAAGAGCGTGGAGACGGTGGTCATGTACAGCGTGTCGCGCACGCCTTCGGCCAGCAGTGCAACCAACTTATCAAAGGGCATGGCCGTCCACCTCCTCGAGCTTGAGATTGCGGTTCTTCAGGAAATAGATCACCTTGTCCTGCTGGAGGCGGTCCTCCGGCAGCTGCAGGATCATCTGGCCGAACACCTTGCCGCCCACGTCGCGCGTGTCGGCGTAGAAGATGTTCACCGGCACGTGGCACTGCATGACCAGCTGCGCGATGATCGGCTCGTTGAACGTCTCGCCGTCAAAGACGATGCGCACCATGCGCTTGCCCATCAGGTTTTCGGTCTTGCCCGCGCCGCGGAAGATGAGCTTCCTGGCGGCGTCCGTCTGCGGCTGGCTGAACACGGATTCCACCGTGCCGCACTCGGCAAGCCTTCCCTCGTCGATGATCGCCACGTGGGTGCAGATGCTCTCCACCACGCTCATCTCGTGGGTGATGATCACCACGGTAATGCCCATCTTGCGGTTGATCTCCCGCAGCAGGCTGAGGATGGAGGCGGTCGTCTGCGGATCGAGCGCGCTGGTCGCCTCATCGCACAGGATGATCTTGGGGTTGGTCGAAAGCGCCCGCGCGATGGCCACGCGCTGCTGCTGGCCGCCGGAGAGCTGGCTGGGGTAGTTGTGCTGGCGCTCGGTGAGGCCGACGATCTCCAGCAGCTCGTCGATGCGCTTGTCGATGTCCGCGCGGCGGAGGCCGGCGATCTCCATCGCAAAGGCGATGTTCCCGCGCACGTCGCGCTGCTGAAGCAGGTTGAAGTGCTGGAAGATCATGGCCACCTGCTGGCGGAGCTTGCGCAGCTCCCGCGGGGCGAGGGCCGAAAGATCCCGGCCGTCGATGACCACCTTGCCCTCGGTCGGCCGCTCCAGGAAGTTGATGCAGCGCACCAGCGTGGACTTGCCCGCGCCGGACATGCCGATGATCCCGTAGATCTCCCCCTGGTTGATCGAAAGATTGATATCCCGCAGGGCCTCGACGGTCTGCGTTTTGCCCCTGAACGTCTTGGTCAGGTGCTGAAGTTCTATGAGCGCCAAATCGCGCACTCCCTTCATCCGGTGTTGGTGCCGCGGCGGCTTTGGTGCCTTTCCGGCTGGCAGGGATCATTATACTCCCACAGGAGCTTATAGGCAAACACGGATATAATATGTTTAACCATAGCTTTTGCCTATGTCTCTTCTTGCTGCGCGCCCTGTTTTATGGTATAATGCCGTCAGTTTCGCCCTGCGGGGCAAAGGAAAGGATGCGCAAAATGACCCTCCAGCAGCTCAAATACGCCGTCGAAGTCGCCGACAAGGGCTCCATCACCGAGGCGGCCAAGTCCCTGTTCATCGCCCAGCCGAGCCTGTCCGCCGCCATACGCGACCTGGAGGAGGAGACCGGCACCACCCTCTTCATGCGCAACAGCCGCGGGGTGCTCATCACGCCGGAGGGGGCTGAGTTCCTCTCCCACGCGCGCCAGCTCGTGCAGCAGGCCGCGCTCATCGAGGATAAATACATCACCCATTCGGCGGTCAAGCAGCGGTTTTCCGTCTCCACGCAGCACTACTCGTTCACCTCCAGCGCGTTTGTGACGCTCGTTCGCACCTGCGGCGAGGGCGATTACGAATTCACCCTGCGCGAGGGCAAGACGTATGACGCCATCCACGATGTCAAGACCCTGCGCAGCGAGATGGGCGTCATCTACCTGTGCCGCTTCAACGAGGCGGTGATCGGCAAGCTGCTGCGCGAGTCAAACCTTGTGTTTTCCGAGCTCTTTTCCGCCAACCCGCACATCTTCATCGGCCGGCACAATCCGCTTGCCGACAGGCCGTCCGTCACCCTGGAGGATCTGGAGCCCCTGCCCTGCATCACCTACGAGCAGGGCGACCAGAACGCCCTCTACTTCTCCGAGGAAATCCTGCCCACGCTCAACCACAGCAAGAGCATCAAAGTCACGGACAAGGGCACCATCATCGACCTGATGGTGGGCACAAACGGATACACCATCTCCTCGGGCGTCTGTCCCGCGTTTCTGCGGGGCGATGACATCGTCTCCATTCCCCTGGATGTGGACGAGGTCATCCGCCTTGGCGTGATCACCCACCGGGACTACCGGCCCACTCCTCTGGGTGAAAAATATCTGGCAATCCTGCACCAGATCGTGGACGGGGCCACGGAGAAAAAGGGCTGACGCCGTGCTTCTAAACCTTGGCTGCCCCGATACAAGCGCAAATGGCTTAAATGCGCGCGAAGCGAAGAAGGGAGTCTGAGGGACGAAGGTTCGGGGAACTCGCATAGTCGTGCCGCAGGCGGCACTCCTTGCGATTCCCGACGCTCCGCCGGGCTGTTTCGCCCACAGGGCGCGCCCGGCTCCGGTCCTCAGGCGGGTTTGGGCGGCAGCCCAACCTCTCCCCGCTATTCCGTGAAAAACGCAGTCTCAGAGCAGGCTTGCACAGCAAGCCTACGATTGAGACGGAGTCGATCCGCAAAGGATAAACTGAGCGTCAAAATAGAATTAACGCGCGCGAAGCGAAGAAGGCTTTGGGGCACACGTCCCCGGTTCCTTCTTCGCTTCTCCCATATAGAAGTGTTGATTTTAACCCCCATGGCGCCGCGCGCCGTTTCAGCGCAGGGCCCCTGCCGCCTCCGCGGGCGCCTGTGCGTCTGCCCCCTCCCGCGGCGCGCCGCCCTGCGTGGCCATCCTCGCGGCGCGCGCCCCGGGGCGGGTGTAGATCCACGCCGCGGTGAGCGCCGAAAGCGGCGCGGCGGCAACCAGGCCAAAGCTGCCCACCAGCGTGTTGAGCAGCTGGCTGGCCACGTACTTGAGGTTGATGATGTCGATGACCGGCGTCCCCTGCCCCATGAAGTACATGAGCATGGACAGATAGTTGCCCGAGTAGGCCAGCATGAGCGTGGTCGTCATGGTGCCCAGCGTGTAGCGGCCGATGGTCATGCCGCTCAAAAGCAGGTCGCGGAAGGCGATATCCGGCTTGTGGCGGCAGATCTCCTCGGTGCTGGCGGAGATATCCATGGCCAGATCCATGAGCGCGCCGGAGTTGGCGATGAACATCATGCCGCAAAAGAGCGCGCGGGCGTCGATGTCCATGTGCGCCTGAGAGAGCAGCGGCACCAGATAGGGCACATCGCCGCCATCGAGCTTGAGCGCGTCGGTCAGCGCCACGGCGAGCACACAGGTGACCACCGTGCCCAGCAGGGAGCCGATCACCGCCACGAGCGTCTTGCGCGAGAGGCCGCCGACCAGCAGGTCGATGATCACCGTCAGCGCGACCACCGTCAAAAACGCCGCGCCGATGGGGTTGACGCCCTCGATGAGCAGCGGAAGCAGCAGCTTCCAGACGATCAGCACGCTGGCCACCAGCGACACCAGCGCGCCAAAGCCGACAAGCCCGCCATAGAGCAGCAGCAGCGCGCTGAGCGAGAGCAGGATGGCGAGCTCCGCCCCCGTGCGGTCGTGATCGATCAGGGTGACGGTGAGCCCCTGCGGCCCCGTCTGCACCATGGCGTGCGCGATGTCGCCTTGTTCAAAGAGCTTGTCCTTGTCCAGCGCGGAATTGAGGTAGTTGCTGGCCCAGGCGCTCTCGCCCTCATGCTCGCCGGAGAGCACCGTGACCTTGCACCCCTGCACGCCGGAATACACAATCCCCAGCGGAAACAGCGCATCGTTGTTCACCTCGTCGATGCGCACGCGCTCGCGCGGGATCAGCGACGAGGCATTTTGGTAGCGTTCGGGCAGCATGCACAGCAGCGCGCAGGCGATGAGCGTGACCACGCAGATGATGGCGCTGCTTTTCATGGCGCGTTTTCTTCTTTTCATGGCGAATCAGTCTCCCTGTACGGTTGCGTTTGGCAGGTTTTGAAGGGGTTGCCCCGCAAAAGGGGCGCTGCATCAGACCGAAAAAACAGCCCGTCCGTCATGGAGGCGGGCGGGCCGGACGATGGTTTCAGGTTACAGGTCGATGCCCATGACCTTCATCGTCTTGTTGAAGATGTCGGTGTTGTCGTACAGGCCGGAGAAGATTTCCGCACCCACGCCCTGCGCATACACGGGAATCTGCAGTCCGGTGTGCGCGTAAGAGGTGTAGGACAGGCCAGCCTTGTTGTTGATGATGTGGCTGACCGCCATGGACAGCGGCTCATACCCGCCGTAGAGCAGCGCCTCTTCCTCGCCGATGACGCGCTCTTCCTCCGGCAGCATGCTCAGCTCGAAGGCCGCCTTGAGGGCTTCCACATCCGCATCGGTGAGCGTCAGGTCCTGGCCCTCTTCGGTGGTCAGGCCGTAGCAGGCCTCAATCTCGGCCAGCGCATCCTCGAAGGTCGCGCCGTTTTCGCGCAGGGTGGCGATCACGCCGTCAAACTCGGTGAAGGAGATCTTCTGGCTGGTCAGGTAGTCAAAGTGCGTGTCGTAGGCCGTGGTGGCAAAGCCGATGGTCATGCCGCCGGTCTCGTGGTCCGCGGTGACGATGATGAGCGTCTCATCCGGGTGCTCCTCGGCGAAATCCACCGCAACCTGCACCGCGTCGCTGAAGGCGATGGTCTCGTGAATGGAGGTCGCCGCATCGTTGGCGTGGCCGGACCAGTCGATCTTGCCGCCTTCGCACATCATGAAGAAGCCGTTTTCGTTGTCAAGCACGCGGATGCCTGCCTCCACGTAGTCCGACAGCGCCAGGATATCCTCGCCCTCGGCCTCGCGGCGGACGCGGTCGATCTCGTAGTGGATGGACTGGGAGTCCGCGACATTCGGCTCGATGGCCAGCACGCGGCCGGACTCGGCGTCAAGCGCGCGGATGTCGTCGTTGGTGTTGGCGAGCGTCCAGCCGTTGGCCGCGGCGATGTCAAGCAGGTTTTCCTGCTCGCCGTCGTCGCCATCCATCTTGAGGAAGGAGCCGCCGGCCAGGTAATCCAGAGTTGTGCCCGTCAGGCCCTGCACGGCGATGTCGTAATACTGGCTGCGGGAAGGCACCTTGGCGTAGTACGCCGCGGGCGTGGCGTGATCCAGCGACACGCTGGTGATGACGCCCACCTTCTTGCCGGCCTCCTTGGCATACTCGGTGATGAGCTTGAAGCTGTCCTTCAGATCCACATCGTAGTTGATGACGCCGGAGAGCGTCTTCTGGCCGGAGGCCATGCTCGTGGCGGTCGATGCGGAATCCGGGCAGAAGGAGGAAGCATCGTAGGTGGTGACCAGGCCGAGCGCCTCAAACTCGGTGAAGCTCAGCTGCTCGGGCGTGGGAATGGCCGCATCCGGGTTCTGCGTGGCGCCCAGGTAATACTGGGTGGCCGTCACCTGCGGGTTGCCCATGCCGTCGCCGATGAACATGAACACATACTTGGGCGTGGCGGCATCCTCCGCCAGGGCAGTGGCGCCCAGCGCCAGCACAAGCGCTAGGGCGATCAGGAGCAGTTTCTTCATGACTGATTTTCTCCTTTTTCTCTCTCTCATGTTTTCCGGGGTACGGGAAAAAGTATAGCGGCCCTGTGTAAAATG
>DVJV01000100.1 GCA_018716525.1 Candidatus Ventricola gallistercoris | reverse complement strand
CGCGCGGGATTCTTTGAGCTCTCCCCGGCGTATGAGTCTATTCGGTCTGCTTGTACTGGACGCGCCGTGTACCGAACGGTACGCACGGTGCGGTGAGAGGACGGGGGTTCATCACCCCCTCCTACTCGATTAAGCAGCTTCAATTGACATCAGGACGCAGAGCGCTCCGTATTGGGGTTGGCGGAGTGGCGGCCCTCCCAGAGCACATAGGCGAGCGTGTAGCACGCCATGATGCCCGATACGATCGGGGCCACCAGACCCAGCATGCCGAGCTGATCGCCGAAGTTTGCGGCAAAGACAGAGACCATGGGGATGCGCAGCAGCAGCGCACCGGCGCTGCAACTGACCATCGTCCAGACGGTTTTGGAACGGCCGTTGAGGTAGCCATTGAGGGTGAATACGAGCGCGACCATCAGGTAGTCATAGCTGCAAGAGCGGAAATAGGGGACACCGGCAGCGATGACGTTTGCATCGGACGAAAAGGCGCCAATCATGGATTCGGGGCTGAGCTGGGCCCAGACGAAAAACAGAGCGGCCACAAAGAGCGAAAAGCCCATGCCATACCAGAGCGACTGGCGCGCGCGCTCAGGCTTGCCAGCGCCCATGTTCTGCGCGGTGATGGCTGCCAGGGCGTTGGATACCGATGTGGCGGTGAGCATGGAGAACACGTCGTACTTGGCGCCAATGCCCACCACGGCGGCGGCAAACACGCCACAGCCGTTCATCACAGCCGTCAGGTAGAGAAAGGAGATGCGCACCATGAGCTCCTGAAAGGAGATGGGTACGCCAATCCGTGCGAGCTCGCGCGCGATGTGCGGAGTGATGCGGAAGCTGGAGGGTTTAAAGTCAAACAGGAAGTGGCGGCGGCGCAGGTAAAAGATGGCGACAAACATGCTGACCGCCTGCGCGATCACCGTGGCCAGTGCGGTGCCCGCCGCACCCAACGCAAAGAACCGCACGAACACGAAATCCAGCACAATGTTGACCATGCAGGCGATGCCCACGAAGAGCATGGGCCGTTTGGAGTCGCCGTAGCCGCGCAGGATGGCGCTCAGCGAGTTATAGCCGCAGATGAAGAAGTTGCCCCAGGAACATATGGCGACGTATTGCATCGTCTCTTCAAAGGATTCCTGCGGGGTGCGAAGCAGGGTGAGCAGCGGGCGCTCAAAGAGGAGCATCAGCGCGGTGAGCAGCAGGGCGACGATGCTGAATACACTGAGCGTCGTGGCAATAGACTGGCGCACGCGGGTTTCATCGCCCATTCCGGTATACTTGCCAATGAGAATGGTGCCGCCCAGTGTCAGGCCGGAGACGAGGCTGGTGATGATCTGCGTCACCTGGGTGCCGGTGGAGACAGCGGCAACGCTTTGGGCGTCGCAGTAGCGGCCGACCACGAACAGATCGACCGCGCCATAGAGCGATTGCAGGATGTTGGCCAGCAGGAATGGCACGGTGAATGTGATAAGCGCCCGGACGACGCTTCCGCTGGTCAGGCTGGGGGTTTTTTCGTGCATAGGAGAACACACTCCTCACGTGGAATCGGGATGTGCAGGGAAGATAGGGGATAGGACAGCTTTTCCAAAGGCGCTGCTTTGCATGGCAGGCTGCAGTCGGGCGATGGGTGCGCTGCACAACAAAAAAGAGAACCGGAACGAGGAATTTCCTCGTTCCGGTTCCCGCAATCGCGTGCAACCCGCGTGTCATGATTTTGTGCGCGGAGCAGACAGCTTAGCCGCCGAAGGAAATGTCTTCCTCAGCGTTTTCGTCGACCTCAACGGGGACGGGGGTGCTGGCGCCCGCCTTGGGGGTGCGGGTCGGCTTGGGGGTACGGGTCGGTTCCGGCGTGGCCGTGGGTTCCGGCGTGGCCTGCGGGGTTGCGCCCTCGATGTTCTGGCCGGCGGAGACGATCACAGACTGGTCGTTGTTGACAATCTGGATGAAGGTCTTGCCCACCTTGAGCGGCAGTTCATTGCCGTTGTCGTCGAGGAACACCATGCGGCTGGACAGCGACTGGAACTCATCCGCCTTGCTGGCGTCGTGCGTGCGCACCCAGGTGCCGCGGATGTACTTGCCATTCTGGAAGATCTCGGCCGTGCCCTGACCCACAAGCTGGATCACCGGGCGGTGCGGCGCGTTGTTGTACCAGGTGACGTTCGTGCGCAGCACGATCACGTTGGCGTATTCGGTATTCATGCCGTTGAGCGCATCGTAGTACGGCTCGCCGTTGCGGTAGCGCTCATACAGGCCGGTCATCTCATTGTATTGATAGGAGGCAATGTAAGCGGGATCGGTGGTCTTGTAGTTGATGGTGATCGAAGAGACATCCACACCGTGATCAAGGCCGGTCTCGGTGAACAGGAACGGATGCATCGTCGGCTCGGAGGTGAACAGCGCCTCCACGCCCTTCATATCCACCTGCACGTTGTACGGGGCGACGTGGCCCTCGCTGCTCTCGCGGTGGAACAGATCGACATAGTTGCGGGTCAGACCGCCTTCCACGAACGGGAAGACCCAGCGACCGCTTTCGCGGGCATCGGAATGCACCTTCAGCGCCCAGTCAACGACGTCCACGGTGGTGTTGGTCGCGGTCGGCCACTCCTGCCAGCCGTAGAACACCCACGCGCCGCCCCAGATCTCGCGAAGGGAGCCCATCGGCACGCGTGCCGAGCGGACAGGGCCGGCATAAGCGGGAATGTCGCCCATGAACAGCGCGGCGGAACGGGTGGAACCGTCAGCCTGGATGGGCATCTCATAGATGATGTCGGCAGAGGATACGCCCCAGTGCGGCAGCGCCTTGGGATGCGTGTCGATGTTGACCAGGATCGGGTGATAGACGCCATACCAGGTCTCGCCGGTCAGCGGGTTGATCCCCTCCTGAACGGGGTTTTCACCGGGAACGTTCACGCTGATGTTCATGGAAGCAGAGATACCGTTCGTCGGAAGCTCCAGGTAATAGGAACTTTCGGCTGCCGCCACGGAGCTTACGCACAGAGCGAGCGCCGCAACGAGAATCCACTTACAGATGCGATGCAAAATAACACCTCCA
Source organism: Candidatus Ventricola gallistercoris (assembly GCA_018716525.1). Classification (GTDB taxonomy): domain Bacteria; phylum Bacillota; class Clostridia; order Christensenellales; family Aristaeellaceae; genus Ventricola; species Ventricola gallistercoris. The sequence goes on along the minus strand of DVJV01000100.1, from coordinate 11,042 downwards.
CATGATCAAAAAAGTATATGAACCAAAGTTATGATACCGCAAAATTGGCAATTTGGCAAGTATTTTGGAAGAAAAGAGGGGATTTGACACCGAGCGCGGCGCCGCGGATATAATGGGAAAAAGCGGCGCACCCTGTTTTTTACGCTCGGTTTTGCAGGAACAAACGTAATGTCGTGCAAAATGAATAGAGGAATTGCCAAAATGAGGACAATATGTCGATTGCGGGAAGGTGAAAATGGGCGTATAATAATCGCGAAATTCATTTTTCCCTCAAACAGAATCCGAAGGAGGAGTTCAGTTTGTCTCTTGAGCTGTCCCGCGTATGCAGTGCCATTTCACCGTCGCCGACGCTGGCCATTGATGCCAAAGCCAAGGAAATGCGCCAGAGCGGACGTGACGTCGTCTCATTTTGTGCGGGTGAACCGGACTTTGTGACCCCGCAGTACATCCGCACGGCTGCGCACGAGGCCCTCGATATGGGGCTGACCAAGTATACGCCGTCTTCGGGCACGATGGGCCTTCGCCGCGCCATTTGCCAGAAGCTCAAGAGAGACAACGGTCTGACGTACACGCCCGGACAGGTGATCGTCTCCAATGGCGCCAAGTTTGCGCTCTATGCCGCGCTGGCGGCGCTCGTCAACCCGGGTGACGAGGTCATCATTCCCACGCCGTGCTGGGTTTCCTATCCTGAGATGGTGCGCATCGTGGGCGGCGTGCCCGTGCTGGTGCCCGGCAAGCCTGAAAAGGGGTTTGTCACAGAAGCGCAGGATCTGCTGCCGTTTGTGACCGGGCGCACCAAGGCGCTCATCCTCAACACGCCCAACAACCCCAACGGCTGCATCTGGAACAGAAAGCAGCTGGAGGAGATCGCCGCGCTGGCTGTGGAGCGGGGCTTCTATGTGATCTCCGATGAAATCTACGAAAAGCTCATCTACGACGGGGAAGAGCATGTGTCCATCGCTTCTCTGGGCGAGGCCATTTTCCGGCAGACGATCGTGGTCAACGGCGTTTCCAAGGCTTTTGCCATGACGGGCTGGCGCATCGGCTATGCCGCAGGTCCCGCGGCTGTGATCAAGGCCATGGGCAGTCTGCAAAGCCAGGTGGCCAGTGGAAGCAACTCCATCGCGCAGTATGCAGCGGAGGCTGCGCTCACCGATGAGCGGTGCGATGCGGAGATCGAGCGCATGAGGCTTGCCTACGATGAGCGCCGCCAGCACATTGTGGAGCGCCTGAGCGCCATTCCCGGCATCCGCTGTGTGATGCCCAAGGGCGCCTTCTATGTGATGATGGACATGAGCGCGCTCATCGGAAAGCGTTGTGGCGATGTGGTTATTGACGGCTCGATGGCGTTTGCCGAGCAGCTCCTTGACCGCGCGGATGTGGCCATTGTGCCGGGCGCGGCGTTCTGCACGGAGGGCTTCTGCCGCCTGTCCTACGCCACGTCGATGGAGTGCATCGACAAGGGCATCGACCGCATTGCGGCCTTCGTGGGAATGCTCCGGTAATCCGTCGTAAGCGCGTTGCGCAGTCTGGCGCTGCAGGCCGGCTGAAGCCATGCCGCCGCGCCTTGACAGGGGAAGTCAAATTACATGGCTTTGGGGATGGGTATCCCCGTGCGTTTGACGCTTTGGGGCCGGACGCTGTTTCGCAAGAGACGGCGTCCGGCCTTTTTGAACTGTATGCGGTTTTCATTGACAGCATCCGCTTTCCATGATAGAGTATATTGTATTCGATCATAAGACACAGGGCTGTTTATGCCTTTTGATGGGAGCGGACGGTTATGTTTGAATTGAACCTTGAAAAAAAGTGGATTGATGCGGTGTATACGCGCAGCTCCGTGCGCCGGTACAAAGGCGCGCCGGACAAGGCGCAGCTTGACAGCCTGGGGGTGCTCTGCCGCAAGCTGAGCTGGCAGGGCATCAAGGTGCGCATGTTCAAGGGCCCGGGGCTCAAGAGCCAGATCAAGGGAACGGATGTCTATGCGGTGATCATCGCCAAGCGCGGCACGCCGATGGAGGTCGAAGGCTTCATGGGCGAGGCGCTCGTGCTGGAGGCCACGAGCATGGGGCTGGGCACCTGCTGGCTGGGCGCGGGCTTTTATCCCGACATCATCAACCGCAATGTGGATTTGCAGACGGATGAGGCGGTGCACTGCGTCATCGCCATCGGCAAGGCGGATCTGCCGCCGTTTAACCCCAAGCGCAAGGATCTTGTCAAGCTCTGCGGCATGGACGAGGCGCAGCTTGGCGCGCTGGGCGTGTGGCAGAAGGACGCCGTGCTTGCCGCGCGCGTGGCGCCCAGCGCCGTGAACCTGCAGCCCTGGAAGATCGTGGCGGACAAGACGAGCGTGTCCATTCTGGAGGCTGCGACGATCTACAAGAAGTATGCGCCGCTTGACCGCGGCATCTGCATGCTTCATGCGGCCGTGGGCGCGCTCAAGGCAGGGCGCACCGTCACCTGGAAAAAGGTGGATGGCGGCTACGCCATGCGCGCGTGACGGGCAGCGGGATAAAATTGCGTTTGCGTATTGACAGCGGACGCCCTGCGCTCTATAATAAAGCCAACTGAATAGCGCAGACCTTTGAGAGATCTTCAGGGCAGGGTGAAATTCCCTACCGGCGGTAAAGCCCGCGAGCCGTAATGGTTGATCCGGTGAAACTCCGGGGCCGACAGTATAGTCTGGATGGAAGAAGAGTGCATCTCCTTTTGATGTTTTGCTGAATATTCAGCCCCTGATCGCTCTGCTTTCAGGGGCTTGTGTTTTCAGAAACACGCGCGCATTCGCGCAAGAAGGAGTGTATTGCCATGTCTGCAACTCATGCCAAAACCCGTTCGTCCGATACGCTGTTCACCTTGACCCGCTGCGGTATTCTCGCGGCGATGGCCGTCGTCCTGTACTATGTCGAGATTCCGGTGGTGGCGTTTTACAAGCTGGATCTGTCCACGCTGCCGGCAATTCTGGCCGGCTTTGCCATGGGCCCTGTGCAGGGTCTGGCGGTGGTCGTGATCAAGAACCTGGTCCATATGCTCGGCACGAGCACGGCCTGTGTGGGCGAGTTTGCGGATATCCTGATGTCCGGCTGCTTCGTGGTGCCGGCCAGCCTGATCTACCGCCGCAACAAGAACCGCCACAGCGCGCTGATCTCCATGATCGTGGGCACGGTTTTGATGACCATCGCGGGCGTGCTGATCAATTATTTTGTGCTCATTCCGGCCTACCAGGTGCTCATGGGCCTGCCGCTTGAGGTGATTGTGGGCATGGGCCAGGCGGTGTGGAGCTACATCGACAACACCTTAAAGCTGGTGATCTTCATCACTGCGCCGTTCAACCTGCTCAAGGGTTGCGTGCTCAGCGTGGTGACGTATCTGCTCTACAAGCGCGTGTCGCCCCTGCTGCACCAGAAGGCCGGTCGCTGACCGCGTTTGCGGGGGGCGGGTTTACCACCCCGGCCCTCTGCCGGGCAGACCGGCTGAAAATGTCAGAAAGAAGAAGCCGCGCGTCTTGGATGGGCGGCTTTTTCAGTGGAGTATCGTATGAATCTGCAAGTATTCTGTGAGACAGAAGAACAGATGCAGCGCCTTGGCCAGAGCCTGGGCGCTCGTCTGCGTCCGGGTGATGTGGTGCTGCTGCGCGGGGAGATGGGCGCGGGCAAGAGCGTGCTCACGCGCGCCGCGGCGCGTGCGCTGGGGGTGGAAGGCCCTGTGCCCAGCCCGACATTCACGATTCTCAACATTCACGAGGGGCGGGCCATGAAGCTCTATCACTTTGACCTCTACCGCCTGGAAGGCGCGGATGCGCTCTTTGAAATGGGGCTTGATGAGTTCATTCCCGCCCGGGACGGGGTGTGCTTCATCGAGTGGCCGCAGATGGCGCAGGAGGCCATGCCGCTGGATGTGCTGGAGATTGTCATCGACTACGCACAGGATGGCATGGGAAGGGTGGTTACGCTGACGCCGCAGGGCGGATTTAATGAAACGCGTCTGGAAGGCATTTGCGCTGATGCGCATGAGGGAGGAACGCCATGAATATTCTGATGATCGATACATCCGGCCCGGCATGCGGCGTGGCGCTGATGCGCGACGGGCGCATCGTCTATGAATCGCAGCTTACGCACAAGCAGACGCACAGCCAGCGCATCATGCCGATGGTGGAGGATGCGCTGGAGCGCAGCGATACCACGGTCGGCGAGATCGACCTGTTCGGCGCGGTGGTCGGCCCGGGCTCGTTTACGGGAGTGCGCATCGGCGTATCCACGGCCAAGGCAATGGCGCACGCGGCGGGGAAGCGGTGCATCGGTGTGGATGCGCTCGAGGCGCTGGCGGCCAATGTCATCGCGTTTGACGGCGTGGTCTGCCCGATTCTGGATGCGCGTGCGCAGCAGGTGTATGGCGCCATCTTCCGGCCGGGCGCGGTGCCGCAGCGGCTGCATCAGGACGATGCCCTCAAGCTGCCGCTTTTCCTTACGGAGGTGGAAAAGACGGGACAGGATGCGCTTTTCCTGGGCGACGGGGTGGATGTTTTTGAGGATGCCATCCGCGAGCGGCTGGGCGCACGGGCGCACTTTGCGCCGCCGCAGCACCGGGGGCTTCGTGCGGCCAGCGCGTGTGCGCTGGCGGATGCATATGTGCGCGCGGGCGGGGAGACCCTTGACTATATCGGCTTGCTGCCGCTGTATCTGCGCGCCCCCCAGGCCGAACGCGAGCGCGCGGCGCGGGAGGGAAAGGCGCATGGCTGAGCCGTTTGTGCGGCCCATCCGGGAAGAGGATGTGCCGCAGATTCACGCGATCGAGCAGGCGTGTTTTCCCATGCCGTGGTCGGAGGCTTCCATCCTGCATGACATCCGGGAGAATGTGGTGGCGCGCTGGCTGGTGCTCGACGGCGGCGAGGGGCAGATCCTGGCGTATGCAGGCATGTGGTTTGTGCTCGACGAGGCGCACGTGTGCAATGTGGCGGTGCACCCGGACTGGCGCGGGCGGGGGTATGGCAGGCGCATCTTTGAGGCGCTGATCGCGCTGGCGCAGGAGAACAGCATGGCGATGATGACGCTGGAAGTGCGCCGCTCCAACGCGGTGGCCCAGGCGCTCTACCATGGCTGCGGCTTTCTGGATGTGGGGTACCGCAAGCGGTACTATGAGGATAACCGGGAGGATGCGCTGATCATGTACCGGGAGTTTTCCTGCGAAAATGCGCCGGACGGCGATCAGGCGGAAGACGGGGCGCCAAGCGGCGCAAAATGAGGCAATCGGAGCGGCATTGCGCTTTGCGCGCGCATCCGGCAGCATAGAATGAGAGGACAAAGGCCAACAATCGCCACTGCCCTCTTTTCTTTTGGGGAAAAATGGAGTACAATATTAGAATCCTCCATAATGGGGATGACTATGGCGAGGAATAGGAGCGAAGAGATGCAGCTTGAGATTCGCGGAACCCATGTGGATGTGACAGTCAGCGGCGAAACCGGACGCGGCGTGCTGCTGCTGCACGGCTGGATGTGCTCGGCGCAACTGATGAGCAGCGTGCAAAGCGCGCTGGAGGGGCACATGCGCGTGGCGGCGATCGATTTTCCCGGCCATGGAAAGGGCGGCAAAAGCGCGCCGCCGCCGGAACCCTGGGGGGTGCCGGACTACATGGAGATGACCGCTGAGGTCATCCGGCGGCTGAATCTGGCGCCGTGCGACGTGGTGGCGCACTCCTTTGGAGCGCGCGTGGCGATTCTGCTGGCGGCGACGTATCCCGAGATGATCGGGCGCATGGTGCTTACGGGCGCTGCAGGCATCAAAAAGCCGCAAAGCAGCTCGGCAGGGATGCGCCAGCGGCTTTACAAAGGACTGCGGGGCGTGGTCAACCTGGCGGATAAAACGCACCTGTTTGGCGATCTGCCCGAGAAGGGGCGCGAGGCGCTGGTGCAGCGGTTTGGCTCGGCAGACTACAAGGTGCTCGATCCGCAGATGCGCAAGACGTTCGTCAAGGTGATTTCGCAGGATCTGACGGAATACCTGCCGCGGATCAAGGCGCCGACGCTCTTGTACTGGGGTGCGCAGGATACGGAAACCCCGCTTTGGATGGCCGAAGTGATGAAAGAGAAGATCCCCGACGCGGGGCTGGTTGTGGAGCAAGGCGCGGGGCACTTTGCCTATCTGGAGCACAGCGCCACATTTTTGCGAATACTGGATAGTTTTCTGCTGGAGGGGAGAGCATGATGGGCGTGTTGTCTGTTCTCGTTCAGGCGCTGGTGCTGGGCATCTGCGGCGTTTTGGGCGGGCGAAGGCTCCTGCACTACTTTCAACTGGAAAGCTACCAGCTTCCGGGATACCTGCGCAGCGTAAAGCGCAACGCCATGCGCACGCTTGTTCCGCCGGTGGCCATGGCTGCCGCGGGCGTTGCGGCGCTGGTGCTGGGCGCGCCGGTGTGGCTCAGGCTGCTGCTGGTGGCGGCGATGGCGGGGCTGCTTTTGTGGCAGTCGCTCCGGGAAAAGGCCAAAAAACCCTTTGTGATCACGGAGCGGGTCAAGCGGCTGATCGCCATCCACGCCGGGGTGTCGGTGCTGCTGGAGCTGCTGTGCTTCGCGCTTTCGCCCGTGCTGGCCTACCTGCTGCCGGCATTTGAGCCCGTGGTTTTGGCGCTGGCGGCGGCTATTGCCCACCCGGTGGAAAAGCGCATTGCCAAGCAGTTTGTAGACGACGCCAAACGGCGGCTGGGCACGATGCCGCAGCTCATTCGCATCGGCATCACGGGCAGCTACGGCAAGACGAGCACCAAGTTCCTGCTGCGGGATATCCTTTCGGTGCGCTACAATGTGCTGGCTACGCCCTCCAGCTTCAATACGACGATGGGCGTCACCCGCGTCATTCGCGAGCAGCTCATGCCCGGCCACCAGGTGTTCATCGCCGAGATGGGCGCCCGGCATGTGGGCGACATTCGCGAGCTGGTGGATCTGGTGCAGCCGCAGATCGGGCTGATCACATCGGTGGGGCCGCAGCACCTGGATACATTTGGCACCATCGAGCGCGTGCGCGACACCAAATACGAGCTCATCGAGGGCCTGCCCCAGGATGGCACCGCCATCTTTGCGCGGGACGGCGCCATCTGCGAGGAGCTGTTTGCCCGCTGCCCGCTTGAAAAGAAGTACATGCCGGGCATGCTGGTGGAGGCCTCCGGCATGGAGTGCGGCCCGTGGGGCACGCGCTTTACGCTTACCGATGTGCAGACGGGGGAAAGCATCCCCTGCCAGACACGGCTGCTGGGCGAGCATTCCATTGCCAATCTGCTGCTGTGCTGCACCGCGGCCAAGGCGCTGGGCATGACCATCGGGGAAATCGCAAACGGCGTCGCCCGCTGCCAGCCGGTGGAGCACAGGCTTCAGCTCATCGACGGCGGCGCGGGCGTGAGCATCATCGACGATGCCTTTAACGCCAATCCCGTGGGCGCTCAGGCGGCGCTGCGGGTGCTCTCCGGCTTCCCCGGCAGGCGGATCATCATCACGCCGGGCATGGTGGAGCTGGGCGGCAAAGAGGCGGAATTCAACCGCCGGTTCGGCGAGCAGATGGCCGCAAGCGTCGATGTGGCGATCCTGGTGGGCAGAAAGCATACGCAGCCCATTGAGGAAGGGCTTTTGCACGCGGGATTCCCGCGCGATCATATACATGTGGTCGGCAGTCTTGAAGAGAGCACGAAGGTTCTGCACGCGATGATGAAGGCGGGGGACGTGGTGCTCTACGAAAACGATCTGCCGGATAATTACAGCGAGTGAGGAGCGTGTAGCATGATGAGTAAACTGAACATTGCGGTCTTCTTCGGTTCCAGAAGCTGCGAGCACGACGTATCCATCATATCGGCCCTGCAGCTGATCGAGGCGGCCAAAACGGCGGGCTTCTTTGTCACGCCTGTATATATTTCACGCGATGGCCTGTGGTACACGGGCGACGCGCTCTGCGAGATTGAAACCTTCCGCGACTTCAACCCCATGGCCAAGGGCATCACGCGCGTGACGCTGGATGTCAGCGCCAACTCGGGCGATCTGTGGGCATGGCCGCCGCAGCGCGCGGGCCTGTTTGCCAAGGTGCCCGCGCCCATCGCGCACATCGACTGCGCCATTCCCGTGCTCCACGGCCTGCACGGCGAGGATGGCACGCTCCAGGGGCTGCTTGAAATGGCCAACATTCCCTACGCGTCTTCCGGCGTGCTTGGGTCCAGCGTTGGCATGGATAAGATTGCCATGAAGCAGATTCTGCGCGGCGCAGGCTATCCGGTGCTCGACTTCGTGTGGCTGACGCGCGATCAGCTCAAGACCGAGCGCGAGGCTGTCATCGAGCGCATCGAAAAGGAGATCAAATACCCGGCCTTTGTCAAGCCCGCAGCACTGGGCTCGTCCATCGGCGTATCCCGCGCGGACAACCGCGAGCAGCTCGAGCAGGCGCTGGAACTCGCCGCGTCTTATGACCGCCGCATTCTGGTGGAGGTCGGCATCATGCATCCGGTGGAGATCAACTGCGCGGCGCTGGGGTATGGCGAGGAGGTGCGCACCTCTGTTTGCGAGATGCCCGTGCCTGCCGCCGGAGACGGCTTCCTCAATTTCTTTGAAAAGTATTTGCGCACCGCCGATACGAAGGGCGGCGAGAGCCGCGGCATGAAATCCCTGAGCCGCGTGCTGCCCGCGCCCATCGGCGAGGAGCTCACCGAGCGCATTCAGACGATGACGCGCGACATTTTCAAGCTGCTTGATTGCCGCGGCACCGTGCGCGTGGACTTCATCCTCGACGGCAACGACATGCTCTTTGTCAACGAGCCCAACACGATTCCCGGCTCGATGGCCTTCTACCTGTGGAAGGCATGCGGCGTGAGCTTCCCCGAACTGGTGGAAAAGCTGGTGGAGGATGCGCTGCGCGCCCACGCGGACAAGAACACCAGCGTGTTTGCTTATGATTCCACGATCCTCAAGAAGGTCGCCGCGGGCGCAAAGGGCGCCAAGCGCTGACCGGGGAGCAGCGGCGGGGCGGGCACAGCCGGGCATAGAAAAACGGCCTCCCGAAGCGGGAGGCCGCAGCGTGTCGAAAAAGTTCGCCTGTGGCGTCCTTTTTCGAATGTGAACGCTATTTCCCTCTCGCCCCTATGGGGCTCCCGGGCGGGAAACAGCGCAAGGAAACCTTGCACAGCAAGGGTTCCGAATCCGCCGCACATGTCGCCGGATTCGGATTGCATTTGGAGGGCTGCGGCCCTCCAAACCACCCAAAGAGTTTTTTGACAGTATGCGGCCTACCGAAGCGGGAGGCCGGCCCGGGGCATCAGTAGCCCAGGTCCTCGTCGATGAGCACGACCTGTGTGCGCTTGCCCGAGGGCGCGCGCTCGAAGGACGCGAACACGTGGCACATGGAGCTTTCGCAGTGCGCACTGTCGCAGTGGCCCGTGCGGGCGCAGGGGGTGTTAAGCCCCTGGCGGCGGGCGTTCTGCGGACAGGCCGTCTCCTTGATTCGCCGAACGGCCTGCGCATAGCCGCCTTGCACGATCTTGTTGCGGCCTACGACCACATACACCGTCTGCGGCCCGTAGCACATCGCGGAGACGCGGTTGCCGTTGCCGTCGATCTGCACGATCAGGCCGCTTTCCGTGAGCGCATTGGCCGAGCAGAGGTAGACGGGGGCACTCATCGCCTCATGCAGCAGCGCCGGGCGTTTTGCGCTCTCAACCTCCCAGTGCCAGAGCACGGTGTGGCCGTCTTCCCGCAGCAGGGTTTCAAGCCCAAGCTGCTTTACGGTCATGCTGCCGCCGATGGCGACGGTTGCCCCGGCAGGCATGTCCTGACGAATGTAGTCGCGCGCCTTTGCTGCCTGATCAAAGACCACCGCGTCAAATCCGCGCTCGCGCAGGGCGGCGGCTGTTTTTTCAAGGATTTCGTTCATGGTTTGGGCCTCCTTGTGGTGAAATCTGGCTTTATTATACCAGCTTGTCCCGCGCAGGGAAAGGCCGGCAAACTGTTTTTTGAAAGCGGGGGATGAACGTGCTCGATGAATGGGTGGAGCGCAAAGTCGATCAGATCTGTGATTTTGTGCCCGCCTATACCAGGCCCCGCGCGATCCTGCTGGCCAACAGCGGCTTTGTCTGGCGTCTGTTTTTGTACCTGGGCAGCATGGGGCGCGCCATTGCCGGCGCGCTGGTGCACATCCGCTCTGAGGATGACATGGATCTGTTCATGCGCGAGACGGCCGAGCGCAGCGACGACAGCATCGCGCGGCTGACGCATTACTTGCACCAAAAGGCGCGCGTGTTTGCCGTGCTCGACGACGCGGGGCTCAGCCTGCGGTTTGGCTGCTCGCTCTTTTTGACGGCGCTTGCCACGCTGGGCGTGCTTGCCGTGGGCGGGAAGGAAATGGCCACGTGTGCGGCGTCCTTTTGCCTGCTGTGGCTGTCGGTGGCCGTCGAGTCGGGCTATGAGCCGGTCTGCGGCGCACTGCGCCAGCGGTATTTGACGGCACTGTTTTTGCGCACGGCAGCGTTGGGGGTATTTTTGCCGCGGTATTTTGCGCGGTATATGGAGCACGGCATCGCCACCAACGTGGTGCTGCAAAGCGCCATGATCGCCATGCTGGGCGTGCACCTTCTGCTGTTTGTGACGCTGATCCTCTTTAACACGCGGCAGATGCTGTTTTTGCGCGTGCTTTCCCTGCTGCTGGGCACGGTGCCCGCGCTGATGGCCGCCGCGGCGGTGGCGCTTGCGGCCGCCAGCCTGGCCCGGGAGCCGGTGCTTGCCGCGGCAGGCGTGCTGCGCGCGGTGGGCGCGCTGATGGCGTTTTTGGGTGACAGGCTGATGGAGATCACCCATATTGGCGGCATTCGCCTGCGCTACAACGCCATCTGGGTGTGGCTGCTTTTGTGCGGCGGCGGCTTTTTCATGCTGGTGGGTGCATGGTTGACCGCTGCCGGTTGATGGACATACAATGAGATTCCCGGCACAGGCCGGTTACTGCAAACGGAGGACAGGACATTGGCAAACGAACGCATGGAAAAGATCCGCAATTTCTGCATCATCGCGCACATCGACCACGGCAAA
>DVJV01000099.1 GCA_018716525.1 Candidatus Ventricola gallistercoris | reverse complement strand
CCGCCAGGGCATTTTGGCTGGCGCGGTGCTGGCCTTTGCGCGCGCACTGGGCGAATACGGCGCCACCAGCATGCTCATCGGCTACACGCCGGGGCGCACGGCGACCATCTCCACCACGGTCTACCAGCTCTGGCGCACCAACGACGAGGCCGGCGCCTTCACCTGGGTGATGATCAACCTGGCCATCAGCGCAGCGGTGCTTCTGACCGTGAACATGCTCGAGGACCGGCAGAAAAAGGAGGTGAAGCCCCGGTGAGCCTGCAGGTGGACATCGAAAAGCGCCTGGGGGATTTTGTGCTGCGCACCGCCTTTGAGACAAACGGCGGCATCACCGGGCTTCTGGGCGCATCGGGCTGCGGCAAGAGCATGACGCTCAAGTGCATCGCGGGCATCGAAACGCCGGACCGCGGGCGCATCGTGCTCGATGGCGTGACGCTCTTTGACGCAGAGTGGCGCATCAACCTGCCTCCCCAAAGGCGGCAGGTGGGGTATTTATTCCAGCACTACGCACTCTTTCCCAACATGACCGTGCGCGGCAACATCCTCTGCGGCCTGCACGGCGAGCGGGACAAGCAAAAGCGCGAGCGCGCGCTGCGCGACGTGATCGGCCTGCTGTCGCTGCAGGGGCTTGAAAACCACCGCCCTTCGCAGCTCTCCGGCGGGCAGGCGCAGCGCACGGCGCTGGCGCGCATTCTGGTGGGCAGCCCGCGCCTGCTCATGCTCGACGAGCCCTTCTCAGCGCTGGACAGCCACCTGCGCGACCATCTGCAGTGGCAGCTCAAGAAGCTGCTGGCGGATTTCGGGCGCGACGTGCTGCTGGTCACGCACAGCCGGGATGAGGCCTATCACCTGTGCCAGCGCATGGCGGTGATGGAAAACGGCACCATGCTGGCCGTCAAGGAGACCAAGGCGCTCTTTGCCGATCCGGGCACGTCGGGCGCGGCGCACCTGACCGGGTGCAAGAACATCGTGCCCGCGCGCAAGGCGGGCGAATACGAAGTCGATATCCCCGGCTGGGGCGTGCGCATGACCACGGCGCAGCCCGTGCGCGAGGGGCTGACGGCCATCGGCATCCGTGCGCACTACTTTAACCCCAGAACGGGGATCAACCGCTTCCCCATCCGCTACGCGGGCGAAATGGAGGAACCGTTTGAGTGGATTCTCCAGTTCCGCTATGCCAGCCAGCGCGAGGATGCGCCAGCCATCTGGTGGCGCGTGCCCAAGGACAAGCGCTCCCCCGGTTTCCCGCAGGAAATCGGCGTGGCCCCGGCCAACATTCTGCTTTTATACGATTGACACGGCTTGCGGCCCGGCGGCTTTGGGACGCGCCAGGCGAAGAAAGCCCCCATTGAGCCGCATCACAAAATCCGCACATCGGCCGTCACCCGGACATTGGCCTGCTCGAAGACGCGATTCCAGTCGCGCGCTTCCCAGGAGGCGATGTCCGGGCTTTTTCGAATAGCCAGGCGGCCAAAGCCCACCGCATCGCACGAGGCCGCCTGAAGCGCGCGCAGCGTGTTGACGGCGGAGGTCTCAATCTGCGCGGCGATCTCCCCGGCCGTCCAGCTCTGCTGGCCGGCTACGAGCGAGAGCGTCATGCGGATGGAGATCTCCAGCGTGCCGCCAACCTCCCCCAGCCCGCGGGTCACCCGCGTGCCGGTGGCCACGCGGTACTGCGCGCCGTCGATGATCACCGACGTGCGCTGCGCGCTACCCTGCATCAGGCGCAGCACGCCTGTCTGCTCGCCGGTGAGCACGCCGGTCATGCGCGGGCCGTCAAACAGCGCGGCGCCCATGTATTCATCGGTCGCGGGCGCGGTGCGAGGCAGGTGGCCGGGCAGGCGGTCGGTATCCCCCGCCTCCGGGAGCACGAGCGGGCTGTCAAACGCATTGCCCGCGGCGTAAACGGCGGTGGCGTCGATGGTGCCCGATTCCATCGCCGCGATGACGGCCGAGAGCGTGGCGCGCGCGGGGATGATATCCAGGCTCTCGTACTGATCAAAGAGCACCTCCAGGTACTTGGACAGGCGCAGACCGAGAATCGCGTGATGGCCGCGGATGAAATCGCCCGCATCATCCGGCGTGACGACGACAATCGCCTCGCTGTTGGCGCGGAACATCGCGTGGATCTCCCGGAGGATGGAGAGCGTGGCATCGGTCTCGGCGAGCGTGCGGCTGATGACGATCTCCCGCAGCTGCGAGAGGTTGACCGTGCGGGGCGTGGTGACGCTGAGCAGCCCCAGCGCGCGCAGGCAGCTGGATGCCGTCGCCGAGAGGACGATATACCCCGGCTCCGTCTGCTCGATGCCGGAGGATACCGGCGTTCCCGGCGATCCGCCCTGTGCCGCGTCCCCCGCCGCCCCGCCGGATTCCCCGGAGGAGCCGCCCGAAGACGCCTCCTGTGTGCCCGAAAGCGCCTTGACCGTCACCGTCAGGTTGCCATCCGGCGCGGGGTCAATGGCCATGGCGAGCACAAACAGGCTGTCCTCAATCTCCTGCCCTCCCGTACAGCCGCACAGCGCAAACAGGCACATGAGCAGCAGCAAAAGGCACAGCACACCCCGAAGCGCAAACATTTGCAAGCGCGTTTCCCCCCCTTGTCGCAGTCTGTCGCACGGCCCGGCGTCAGCCGCCGCGCGCGCGTCTGCCGGGCAGCCAAAGCGAGAGCAGCAGCACGGCGCAAAGCGGCAGCGCCAGCACCGGCGCTGCGCGGAAGGCCCAGTCCATCCCCCACCGGGTGAGCAGCCAGAGCACAACGCCCAGCACCAGCAGGCACAGCGCCAGGCCCACGCGGCCGCGGTGCAGCACGGGCAGCGCGCAGCAGGCGGCCTGTTCCGCCGCACACAGCGTGCTCACACCCCCGATAAACAGCGCGGCAAGCTTTGCAAGCGCCAGCAGCATGTGCGTGATGCCCTCGCGCGGCTGGCTGCTGCTGACGATGTGCATCCGCTCGCCCCACACGCGCAGCCCGGCAAGCGTCTCGTAGGTGTTGCACAGGGAGACCGCCAGCAGCATCAGCACGCCGCACGCGCCGCCCAGCAGCACGCGCCAGATGAAAAACCAGGCGCCGGGCAGCGCGCAGGCATCCGCGCACTCAGGCGGCGGAAGGAAGAGCAGCGCGACCGGCGCACTGGCCCCCAGCAGGCACAGCGCGCACAGCGCCAGCGGCCGCGCGCCCGTGCCCAGCCAGGGAAACAGCCCCGCCAGAAAATCGGGCGACAGCGCTTGCAGCGTGAAGACCGCAAGGCCCAGCGGCAGCACAAAGCGCATGGCAAACGCCAGCCTTGCGATGCCCGTGCCGCCCGACAGCGCGCAGATCACCGCCCCCGCAAACGTCAGCACCACGACGGCGAAGACTTTCGCCTGCGCAAGCAGCACCTGGGAGGCAAACACGGCGGTGGCGGAAAGCAGCAGCGCGCTGCAGGAGAGCAGCAGCAGACACAGCATCGCGCGCAGGATGCCCAGGCGCACGGCGCCGTCCTTTCCAAGCGACTTTGCCAGATGGCGGCGGGCGGCAGCGGCGATGATCACGCCAAGCAGCAGGCAGGGCATTGCGCCCAGATAGGCGGCATTGAGGCTGAGCGTCACGCCCAGGCCCGTGCCGGTGGCAAAGATCTGCGCCCCCAGCGCGACGGCGGCTGCGGTAGCGCGCGCCCGGAACGCGGCGCGCACGCGCACATCAAGAGCGGTGTTTGGCAAAGAAAGCCCTCGCTTTCTGAAACTTCAGCGGGAACCGAAGCAGGATGTCGGGGTTGCCCGGCCGGTGCGGCGTGAGCGGCGCAGTCAGCGGCGCGCCCAGGCTGTGCAGGGTGCACAGTCTGCATGCCATGCACAGGGCAAGCAGCGCCATGAGGTAAAAGCCGCCGAATGCGCCTGCCGTCAGGAACAGAAGCTGGGCGATCTTCAGGCCAACGTTGAGCGCATAGCCGGGCACGCAGAACCCGCCCAGGCCGCTGGCCGCCACGACAATGAGCAGCAGCGGGCTGACGATATCGGCGCTGACGGCGCTCTGCCCCAGGATCAGGCCGGAGACGATGCCCAGCGCATTGCCCAGCGCACCCGGCGCGCGCAGGCCCGCCTCATTGATGAGGTCAAAGGCAAGCGTCATGAGCAGCGCCTCCAGATAGACGGGGATGGGCACGCGCGAGCTGGTCTCGTAGACGCTGGTGAGCAGGATCGGCGAGAGCAACTCCGGGTGAAAGCGCAGCACGGCCAGGTAGAGTCCCGGCAAAAACAGGTGGATCGCCGCGCCCAGAAACCGCACGACGCGCAAAAACGTGCCGTACTGCCAGCGCATGGAGGTGTCATCCGGCGTGTGCAGCTGGTGCCAGAGGGTAGCGGGCGCGCCCAGCGCCTCGGGCGATCCATCCGTGAGCACGACGATCTGCCCCTCCGCCAGAAACGACGCGGCGCGGTCCGGCCGCTCGGTGCGCACACACTGGGGCACCAGCGCCATGGGGTGTTCCTCGATGATCTGCTCCACCTCGCCGGTGGTCAGCGCAAAGTCGTATCCGCTCGCCTCCAGCCGGTCGCGGATGCGCGCGGCCATCGCCTCATCGGCCGTGCCGCGCAGGTAGAGCAGCGCACAGCGGGTCTTCATGCGCCCGCCGGCGGTCACAAACTCGGTGGTCAGCTCCTCCCGCTGCACGATGCGCCGCAGCAGCGTGATGTTGGTGCGCAGCGCCTCGGTGAAGCTCTCATGCGGGCCGAGCACCACCTGCTCGGCCTCTGGCCGGCCGACGGCGCGCCGGTCAAACCCTCGCGTATCCATGACCGAGGCGACAGCGCTTCCCTCGCACAGCAGCGCACACTGCCCGGACAGCACATCGGCGAGAATCTCGTCGACATTCTCCTTCATCTTCATGGGCAGAATCGAGACGGCGTGCGCCATCAGAAAGCCCGTGCGCTCGCAGGGCGGCACATGCTCTCCGGCAAATTCGGGCAGATCCATGCAGGGCTTGAGGATGTTCTCATCCACACGGCGCGCATCGACCATGCCATCGATGGCCAGCACCGCCGATTCAAACGCGCCGGACCGAAAACGCCGCACGATGACATCGGCGTTAGACGGCGCACCCAGCCGGTTTTTGAAGATCTCGATATTGCGCGCCAGCAGCGGACAGAGCAGAATCGGATCGTCGTTCAAGGTCAGGCCTCCTTTGGCGCAGCGCGGCGGGCTGTGCGGCGCGGGCATCCGGCGCATGTTTTGCGCGCCCACCCGCCCCCCTGCTCCGCCGCATGGGGATTTATGCGGTTAGTCTGCCACACTCTGGCAAAATTATGCGCCCGCAAATTCATCTGACCACTTGTCAGGTTTCACTGACTCTGTATGCAAAAATTCACCCTTTCTGCGCGATCGTCTGGCATTTCACCGGGATATGTGTTATACTGTATTTGTCATTCTAACCAGAAATAAGGAGGTCGTTCCCATGCAGCTCACCGTTCGCCAGCCCTCCGCTTCCCAGGACGCCAAGCACTATACCACCGAGCGCCTGCGCAGCGAATATCTCATTGAAACCGTGTTCGCACCGGACGATGCCATCCTCACCTATTCGCACTTCGACCGCATCATCGCCGGCGGCGTGATGCCGGTGAACAAGCCCGTTGAGCTCGTCGGCTGCAAGGAGCTGGCTTCCGATACCTTCCTGCAGCGCCGCGAGATGGGCGTCATCAACATCGGCGGCAAGGGCACCATCACCGTGGACGGCACCGTGTATGATCTCAAGCAGTATGACGGCCTGTACGTGGGCATGGGCGCCAAGACCCTCAGCTTTGAGAGCCTCGATCCCGCCGATCCGGCCAAGTTCTACATCAACACCTGCCCGGCGCACAAGACCTATCCCACCGTCAAGATCGACATCGACAAGGCCAACAAGCGCCCCCTGGGTGCAACCGAGACGTGCAACAAGCGCGTGATCAACCAGTACATCCATCCTGCCGTCATGCAGAGCTGCCAGCTTTGCATGGGCATGACTCAGCTCGCCCCCGGCAGCAACTGGAACTCCATGCCCTGCCACACGCACGAGCGCCGCATGGAGGTCTACTTCTACTTCGAGCTCAAGGACAACAACGTCGTCTTCCACATGATGGGCGAGCCCACCGAGACCCGCCACATTGTCATGCACAACGAACAGGCCGTCATTTCGCCCTCCTGGTCGATCCACACCGGCGTGGGCACCAGCAATTACACGTTCATCTGGGGCATGTGCGGCGAAAACCAGGAGTTCGACGACATGGACAACATCGACCCCATCGACCTGCGCTAAGACGCCTGTTCGCCGGACGTTCCGGCTTGCGATAACAGGAACCCCGATTTAACAAAAAGGAGGCTTCTTCCCATGAACGACTTTATGAAGAACTTCAGCCTCGAGGGCAAGGTGGCGTTTGTCACCGGCGCTTCGTACGGCATCGGCTTTGCCATCGCGACCGCGCTGAGCGCTGCGGGCGCCAAAATCGTGTTCAACGACATCAACCAGGATCTCGTCAACAAGGGCCTGGCTGCGTATGCCGAGGCGGGCATCAACGCCCACGGCTATGTCTGCGATGTGACCGATGAGGAGGCCGTGCAGGCCACCGTCGCCAAGATCCGCGAGGAAGTGGGCATCATCGACATCCTGGTCAACAACGCGGGCATCATCAAGCGCATCCCGATGCTCGAGATGAGCGCTGCGGACTTCCGCAAGGTCATCGACGTGGACCTCAACGCCCCGTTCATCGTCTCCAAGGCGTGCATCCCGGGCATGATCGAAAAGGGCCATGGCAAGATCATCAACATCTGCTCCATGATGTCCGAGCTCGGCCGTGAGACCGTCTCCGCGTATGCCGCGGCCAAGGGCGGCCTGAAGATGCTCACCCGCAACATCTGCTCCGAGTACGGCGAGGCCAACATCCAGTGCAACGGCATCGGCCCGGGCTACATCGAGACCCCGCAGACCGCGCCGCTGCGCGAGCGTCAGGCCGATGGCAGCCGTCATCCGTTTGACCAGTTCATCATCTCCAAAACGCCGGCGGCGCGCTGGGGCAAGACCGAAGACCTCCAGGGCCCGGCCGTGTTCCTCGCCTCCGATGCCTCCAACTTCGTCAACGGCCACATCCTCTATGTGGACGGCGGCATCCTGGCCTACATCGGCAAGCAGCCGTAATCGCCCATCGGGCGCTGTTTTCCCCCATTGATCCACTTAACCCCCGCTCTTTGAATGCTCAAAGGGCGAGGGTTTTCTCAAAACGGGGACCTTGATTTAGTTTTTTTGAATTCACGCGGAAAATTGAGGAAAAAACCTTGATTTTTACCGTCACTTGATGTATACTATATCTCGTGCTTGGGGTCGTAGCTCAGCTGGTCAGAGCGCCACGTTGACATCGTGGAGGTCGAAGGTTCGAGCCCTTTCGACCCCACCAAGCATCGTTGGTCTTGTCAGCCAACAAAGAAGATCGGTGAATAACCGATCTTTTTTGTACTTTTGTGGGGTCGATAGGGCGAGAATGGGCGGGAGTGAATGACGTGCCAGTGGCACGTCAGAGCCGCCTGACCGACGAGCGCCCGGCGAGGAGAAAGAGCCCTTTCGACCCCACCAAGCTAAACCGGAGTTTGTCGCCCGGCCCAAAACCGCCTTGAAAAGGGCGGTTTTTTCTTTATACTTTTTTGTTTTTCATCTATGGTTCGTCCCCACGCACGTGGGCAGACATTTTCTGACGACATCATTCTCCTGATTTACAACGGTGCCAGACTTGTAAACAAATTTGCGCATTAATCTTGACGGTACCTACTAAGCAAATCTGGCTTGAACCATGAACCCGAGGATTTCGCAATGAAATATTAGCTACATTAAAAAGGTGGTCGATCGTCTCTATGAGACAATCGATCACCTTTCTCTTTATACCACCATGAGCCATCATAAATGGATAATCGATATTACGCCTGCGTATTTTGCTTATTTTCTCTGTATTTCCCGCAAATACCTCCCCAACGCATCGCGCCAATCTGGCAACGGTACAAACCCGCTTGTCATGAGCTTGGTTTTGTCTAGCCGGCTGTTAAATGGGCGAACCGCCGCTGACTGGCCATATTCTGCCGTTGTTACAGGCTGTACGGTCACAGGCAGATCTGCCTGACGGAATATTTCGCAGGCAAAATCATACCAGCTAATGTAACCGCCCTCATTGGTAGCATGATAGATTCCATACTTTTCCGTCTCAATCATATCTACCAGCAACCGCGCCAAGTCCAGCGTATAAGTGGGGGTGCCAACCTGATCGTTCACTACACGCAGCGTGGTGTGCGACTGTCCGAGGCGCAGCATGGTATTGATAAAGTTATTTCCGCTCAGCCCAAATGCCCATGCGATGCGTACGATAAAAAACTTTTCGACCAATGCACGCACCGCCCGCTCTCCCTCCAGCTTGGTCTGTCCATAGACATTTAGCGGTGCATAATTCTCACAGTCAGGCTGCCATGGCATTGTCCCCTGACCATCAAACACATAGTCTGTGCTTATGTACATCATCTTGCACCCCAGCTGTTCACAGGCCTGTGCGATGTGCCGCGTGCCACCCGCATTGATTGTCCATACCTTTTCCCGGTTTTCGGGGGCTTCGGCCGCATCCACCGCCGTCCATGCTGCGCAATGAATCACCGCGTCGGGCTGTGCGCTCAGAAGCCGCTCCTGCACTGCTTTCGTATCCGTGATGTCCAGCTGCTCATAGGGCATGGTGCATACTGCGCTTCCATCCTGAACACCACTGTACACGGGCGCAAGATCGCTCCCCAGTCCTTCGTGCCCTCGTCTGGCCAACTCATTCATCACGTCATGGCCCAGCTGGCCACAAACGCCCGTAACGTATATCTTCATCTGGCTGCCCCCTCCGACTTACCGGTTTGCATACATCTTTTCATAGTAGTTCTGGTATTCTCCGCTGATGATCTCTTCCCACCAGTCCCGATTATCCAGATACCACTGGATGGTCTTCTTTATGCCATCGGCAAACTTTGTCTCCGGCAGCCAGTCCAGCTCGCTATGAATCTTCGTCGGGTCGATGGCGTAGCGCATGTCATGGTCCTTACGGTCGGTCACGTAGGTGATGAGGCTCTCCGGCTTGCCCAGTTCTTTGCAGATGAGCTTCACGATGTGGAAGTGGTACGGGCCGTAGTTGTTCGAGCAGCGGGAGATCGTCACCGGCAGGCCGTAGGTGCGGTGATACGCCGACACCAGCAGGTCCGCGCCTGCCTTGGAGCTTCACCCTCGTGTTTTGCAATTTCGTTTATTGCTCTTTTACAGTGATGCTCCACCATCAACGGGCAGAATCGCTCCCGTTACGTATTTGGCATCGTCAGACACGAGAAATACTGCCACCCTCGCAACTTCCTCCGGCATCGCTACATATCCAAGTGGAATCCGTTTTGCATACTCCGCGCGATCTCGACTTCCCAGAATAGGTGTATCAATAATTCCCGGACAGATGCAGTTTACCCGGATTCCTACCTCTCCATAGTTTTTCGCCATCTGATGCGAAAACTGAATCACAGCGGCCTTTGAAGCGCTGTAAGCATATGACCGTCCTGCCGCATAGTACTGCAGCCCTGCAATAGAAGCATTATTGAGGATAACCCCTTTGCTTTTCAACAGGTACGGCTTTGCATATCTGGTCACATAAAACATGCCATTGATATTGATATCGAATGTCTTTTTCCAGTCGTCCACAGGCATACGCTCAATCTCCATAGACGGAAGCATGACACCCGCATTATTCATCAGAATATCAACGGTACCAAATCTCGAGGCCACTGTGTCAAGCATCTGTTTGCACTGGCTCTCGTCCGATACATCACATTGACAGAATAGTGATTCGCCTGTTTTACTCAGTTCTTCGCAAAGCGCCTCACCACGCTCTCGGGAGCGGCCGCAAACCGCCACCTTCGCGCCTTCCTCGCAAAATGCCTTTGCGCAAGCAGCACCAATGCCCGATGTTGCGCCTGTCACTATCGCAACCTTTCCCTGAAGCTTTTTCATTGCTGTTATCTCTCTCCCCTTCTGTATTCAAATTTCATTCTATCAGTTCTATTTTCAATATCATTTGATTTTTGCACAGCGGTATGCTGACAGCGCTGTGTCGGCAAAGCGAATTTCAAATAGC
>DVJV01000011.1 GCA_018716525.1 Candidatus Ventricola gallistercoris | reverse complement strand
CGAGAGGGAAACAGCGTTCAACTCTCGGAAAAGGACGCCGTAGGCGGACTTTTTCGACACACTGAAAGGGAGTCTGAGGGGTGTTTCCTTCAGACTCCCTTTACCGGATCAGTATTCCAGATACGCGCCCTTCATGGGGCTTGCCGCGTGCTCGCTGAACAGACGCAGCACGCCCTTTTTATACTTGACCTCGCGCGGCTGCCAGTTGGCGCGGCGCGCCTTGAGCACCGCGTCGATCTCCTCGGGCGTCTTGCGCTCGCCGGCGATGCCCACGATGTTCAGCTTGCGGGCCATGACGTCGATTTCGATCAGGTCGCCCTCCTCCACCAGCGCGATGGGGCCGCCGTCTGCAGCCTCCGGGCTGCAATGCCCGATGACCGGGCCCGTCGAAGCGCCGGAGAACCGCCCGTCCGTAATCAGCGCAATGGCACGCCCCAGCTCCTTGTCGCTGGAGATCGCCTCGGACGTGTAGAACATCTCCGGCATGCCGCTGCCCTTGGGGCCCTCGTAGCGGATGAACACCGCATCGCCCTTTTCCACCTTGTGGTGGAGCACCGCGTCCAGGCACTCCTCCTCGCTGTCAAACGGGCGCGCCCGCAGCACGGCTTTGAACATTTCCTTCGGGCAGGCGGTGTGCTTGATCACCGCGCCCTCCGGCGCGAGGTTGCCGCGCAGAATCGCAATGCTTCCATCCGTGCCGATGGCCTTGTCATACGGGCGGATGATGTCTTCCTTGACCAGGTTGCAGCCATAGCGCTTGTTGAAATCCATCAGCCACTTGTTGCACCGCTCATAGAACCCGTTGCGCTTGAGCTCCTCCAGGTTCTCGCCCAGCGTCTTGCCGGTGATGGTCATCGCATCCAGGTGCAGGTGATCGCGGATCTCCTCCATGATCGCCGGCACACCGCCCGCATAGTAGAACACCTCCGCCGGCCAGCGGCCCGCAGGCCGGACATCCAGCAGGTAGTGCGCACCGCGGTGCAGCCTGTCAAACGTGTCGCCGGTGATCTCGATGCCCAGCTCGTGCGCAATGGCCGGAATGTGCAGCAGACAGTTGGTGCTGCCCGAAATCGCCGCGTGCACGAGAATGGCGTTTTCAAAGCTGTCCATGGTCAGGATATCGCTGGGGCGCATGCCCTCGCTGCCCGCCAGTTCCACCGCCCGGCGGCCCGCCTGCCGCGCATACTCGAGCAGATCGGGGCTGGTGGCAGGCATCAGCGCGCTGCCGGGCAGGGCCAGGCCCAGCGCCTCCGCCATGATCTGCATCGTCGATGCGGTGCCGATGAACGAGCACGCGCCGCAGCTCGGGCAGGCGTTTTCCTTGGCCCAGTTGAGGCGGCTTTCATCGATCTCGCCGCGCTGGAACTTGGCGCTGTACATGCCCAGCTGCTCCAGCGTCAGCATCTCGGGGCCCGCGTTCATGGTGCCGCCCGGCACCACCACCGCCGGAATGTTCACGCGGCACAGGCCCATCAGGTTGGCCGGCATGCCCTTGTCGCAGCTGGCCAGATACACGCCCGCGTCAAAGGGCGTGGCGTTGGCGTGGATCTCGATCATATTGGCGATCATCTCGCGGCTGGCCAGGCTGAAATTGATGCCGTCCGTGCCCTGGCTCTCGCCGTCGCAGATGTCGGTGCAGGCATAGCGTGCGCCAAAGCCGCCGGCTTCGGCCACACCCTTGCGCACCTCCTCCACCAGCACGCTCAGGTGGCCGCTGCCCGGGTGGCTGTCGCCAGCCGTGCTTTCGATGATGATCTGCGGCTTGCTCAGGTCACACGGCTTCCAGCCGGTGCCGATGCGCAGGGGATCGAGCTCCGGCGCAAGTTTGCGCATTTCCTGACTCTTCAAACAACCCATAAAGAGGCTCCTTTCTGTTTTGGTCGATTGGTCTTTTGCGCCTGCAAAGCCATGCACGCAGCGGGCTTTGAAACGCAGGTCAGGGGCTTTGTCCGCTTTTGGCGGAAGCAAAGCCCCTTTCTGTGTCCCGTGCCGGAAGGCGGCACAAGGGTTTAGGCGAAGAAGGAGACCGCCAGCGCGACCAGGAAACCGATGACGCCCACCAGCGTCTCCATGACCGTCCAGGTCTTGAGCGTCGTCTTCTCATCCAGGCCCACGAGCGACTTGACCAGCCAGAAGCCGGAGTCATTGAAGTGGGAGCAGACGGTGGAGCCACCGGCGATGGCCGCGGTCACACACGCCAGGTAGAGGGGCGACAGCTCGCTGATGCCCGGAATCGCAGCAACGATACCGGCAGCCATCGTCATGGCGACGGTGGCGGAACCAACGCTGATGCGCACGAGCACGGCCACAAAGAAGGCCAGCACGACCAGCGGCAGGTTCATGGAGGCCACAGCCGCGCCGATAACATCGCCCAGGCCGGAATACTGCAGCGTATAGCGCAACACGCCGCCGCAGGCGGTGACCAGCAGGATCAGGCCGGTGGGCTCCAGCGACTTGGTCATGACCTTTTCAAGCTCCTCCATGGTGTAGCCGTGCTTGAGGCCCAGCACAAGCATGGCCACGATGGTGGCGATGAGCAGCGCGACAAACGGCTCGCCCAGGAAGGCAAAGAGCTGCACAATGGCATTGTCGGCGGGCAGCACCACACCGAAGATGGAATCCAGAATGATGAACAGCAGCGGGATGAGGATGATGGAGACGATCGTGCCAAAGGCCGGGAGCTTGCTCTCGTCAAAATCGGCCTGGTTGGCGACGTGCTCCGGCACGGGCACATTGTACTTTTTGCCACAGAAGCTGCCCCAGATCGGACCGGCGACGATCATGGCGAAGACACCGCAGAAGATGCCAACCATGATAACCCAGCCCAGATCCACACCCAGCATCGTGGCCACGAGCACCGGGCCGGGCGTGGGCGGGATGAACGCATGGCCGACAGCCAGGCCAGCCAGCAGCGGAATGGCATAGAACAGAGACGAGCGCTTCGTGCGCTTGGCCAGCGAGAAGGCCAGCGGGATGAGGATGATCAATCCCGCGTCAAAGAACACCGGCATGGCGATGACCAGGCCCGTGATGCCCAGCGCCCAGGCGGCCTTTTCATCGCCAAAGCGCCTCACCATGGTGACGGCCAGCGTCTGCGCGCCGCCGGAAACCTCCAAAATGGCGCCAAACATGGACCCCAGGCCCACCAAAAGCGCAATGCCCTTGAGCGTGTTGCCAATGCCGTCGTTCACCGCATTGATGATCTGGGAGGCGGGCATTCCGGCGATCAGGCCGATGGAGATGGCGCCAACCAGAATGGAGATCATCGCATGAACCTTGAAACGGATGATGAGAACCAGCAGAATGACCAGACCGATGACCGCCGCTGCAACCAGCCGCGTCGGGTCCAGAACGATTGCTTCCGTCATAATGAACACTCCTTGTTCGCACATTTTTACATTCGCACCCTTCGCAAAGGTCTGACGCCATGGCGCTGTTCCGCTCCCCTCCCACCGATCACGGCCTTATTTGTCTGACGTTTGCGGTCTTGGCGTTACTATATCATATTCTCACAATGTGTTCAAGAAACATCCGATTTATTTAACGTTTTTTCAATATCTTTGTGCGGATATTCCGAAATATGTCCGATTTATCGCGTCGGTTTTTGTCGTTTTCGCGCATTCTCCAGCAAAAAAGACATCAGCATTCATCTGATGTCTTCGTGCGTATTGCCCGTATGCTTCTGCCGTTCCTTCCACTGCCTGATGATTGCGCGCCTGTTATGCGTCAGATGCATGATCATCGCGCAGCGCGCACCCGTGGAATCCCGGTCACAGATGGCCTGCGTCACCGCGCGGTGTGTGTCGATGGTTTCCTGCATGAGCTGGTGCTGCGTCAGGTTGGCAAACGTCATCACCGCGCCATTGATGACCGGCACAAGCATCTCCACCACCCGGTTGCGCGAACACCGCGCGATGCAGGTATGAAACTCAATATCCCGGGGAATGTGGTTCTTTCCCCCCCGGTAGAGCGCCTCCGTCTCATCGCAAAGCCGGACGAGCTGCTGCAAATCCTCCGGCGTCGCATTCTGCGCTGCCAATGCGGCAATGTCTGGCTCCAGCATCAGCCGCACGTCAAAGAGCTCCAGCGCCAGTTTGTACTTGTCATCAAGCTTGGACAGCCCCAGCGGATCCGCCTCTACATTCGTTTTCAGCACATAGGTGCCGTCTCCCCGCCGCACCTCCAGCACGCCCTTGGTGGCCAGGCCCTTCACCGCTTCCCGAATGGTGCTGCGCCCCACGCCAAACATCCCCGCCAGTTCAAACTCGTTGGGCAGCTTCTGCCCCACCTGCACCGGCTCATGCTGGATATACGTCATCAGCTGCTCTTCCACCTGCGAACTGAGCAACCCCTTTTCCATCTTTACGATCTGTCGATCCGCCATGACTTTTCCCTCAGGGCCGCCCCTACCGCGTGCGGCCGCCTCACACAAAACAGCCCGTTAAAAGAAAGAGAACGATGCGGCCATTATAACACACACCGCGCGAAGGAATCAAGAAACATCCGCGTTAAGGCTTTCTTCCCCCATCGTTTCTGTGCTTTCCTCCGCCTTGATCAAAGCGGAGGAATTGAGGCCCAGATGATGTGATTGCCTCTCTTTGTTTGGTATCCGCCCTTTAATGCGGTTGCGCCTTTCGCATTCCCGTGGTATAATCCTTATATCCCCCCAGGGGGGATATAAGGAGGCACACCCACATGGCACACCATCACCCCCACTCCCAAGCGGTCATCAACCGGCTCTCGCGCGCCATCGGACACCTGGAAGCCATTCGCGAAATGGTGAGGGAAGACCGCGATTGCTGCGAAGTGCTGACGCAGCTTGCCGCCGTCAAATCCGCCATCAATGGCATTGGCCGCGAGGTGCTCAAGGACCACATCGAGCACTGCGTAGCCGATGCCATTCGGGAAGACAACCAGCAGGCCCTCGCCGACCTGTCTACCGCACTCGACCGATTCATGAAATGAGGGAAACGACATGTCGGATGTTTCCAAGCGCGGCATCGCCTGTGCCATACTGGCCGCCGCGTTTTATGCGCTCAATTCCCCGCTCTCCAAGCTGCTGCTGCAAAACGTCAGCACCACCATGATGGCTGCATTTCTCTACCTGGGCGCTGGCCTGGGCATGCTGCTTCTCAGCGCCGCAAAACGGGCCAGCGGGCACCCCTCCCGCGAGCTCCGTCTCACCCGCAAAGAACTGCCCTACACCGTCGCCATGGTCGTGCTGGATATCGCCGCCCCCATCTCGCTGATGGTGGGCATTTCCCGCACGTCCGCTGCCAACGCATCCCTGCTCAACAATTTTGAAATCGTCGCTACGGCGCTCATCGCATGGATGCTCTTTCACGAAGCCATCTCCCGCAAACTCTTGATCGGCATCGTGCTGGTGACGCTCTCCACCCTGCTGCTCTCCGCACAGGATGTCAGCAGCTTCTCGTTTTCGGCCGGTTCCCTCTTCGTGCTTCTGGCCTGCACATGCTGGGGCCTTGAAAACAACTGCACCCGGCAGCTTTCCGGCAAAGATCCCCTGGAGATTGTGACCATCAAGGGCATCTTCTCCGGTCTGGGTTCGCTCACAATCGCCCTGTGCACCGGAGAACCGCTTCCCGCCGTGCGGCACATCCTGCTGGCACTCTGCCTGGGTTTTGTCGCCTACGGTCTGAGCATCGCCTTTTACATCTACGCCCAGCGCGAACTGGGCGCCGCAAAAACCAGCGCTTACTACGCTGTGGCGCCCTTCATCGGCGTGACGTTGTCGCTGATCCTCTTCCGGGAAATCCCGACGCCTTGGTTTATCGCCGCCCTGCTGGTGATGATCGCGGGCACATGGTTTGTGACCAAGGCCGACGCTGAATGCTGAGGCCGGACAAACGCATCCCCCGTTTCACCAATCTGTGCTATGCCTGCGACGCCCCTCTCCACTTTTTTGCCGGGCGTGCACACGCTTCTGCCCGCAAGCCGCACTGAAATGCGGCTTTTTTCATTGTGCACCTTTTTCGGCATATTACACGCCGAAGCTGTCCTTTTAAAGCGTTTTGGTCGTCTAATCAGCGAAAGGAGTTGAGCCGATATGCAAAGCCCGCCATCAGACGGCAGATCGCGCGAAGAACGTCTGGAAGAAATGATGGCCCGCTATGGCGATGCGCTGATCAGGATGTGCTGCCTGTATCTGCGCGATGCTTCCTTGGCAGAAGACGCCGCGCAAGACACCTTTGTCAAGGCCTGGCGGCACATGGATCGCTTCCGGGGCCATTGCAGCGAGCGCACGTGGCTGATGCGCATTGCCATCAACGTATGCCGGGACTACTACAAGACCGCGTGGATGCGTCACATAGACCGCAGCACATCGCTAGATGCTTTACCGGAGCAGGGACGGGAGGACGCGCATTCCCCGGTACTTGAGGCCGTCACAACCCTGAAACGCCGCGAAAAGGAAGCCATACTGCTGCACTACTACCAGGGGCTGTCCCTGAAAGAGACCGCGAAGGCCCTGGGCATTTCAGAAAGCGCTGTCAAGCAGCGGATGCAAAGAGCGAACCAACACCTCAAGCAGGAATTGGAGGAATGGTATCATGACGCCTTCTGACTTTAAAACGCTGGTCGACCAGGAGCTTGATTCCCTGTCCTGGCGCCCCCGCAACCGAAGTGCCGTGCTCTCGCAGACAAAAGGCGGCGGGAAGGTGCGCAGGAAACTCACCGTCTGCCTGGTTACGGTGCTGTTGCTACTATTGACAGCCGTTTCAGTGCTGGCCGCTTACCATCTCCTTCGCGCTCCTGAAGCGGAAGCCATCCACCAGGCGCGCCAGGCCGTGATGGACGCCTACGGGCTGACGCCGGAAACCCTCGGCCTGTTTTACGTCCAATACGAAACCGCCGATGACGGGTGGTGCGTCACCCTGCGCCCGGGCGGCCTCATTGACAGCGATCGCGCCGGAAGTTACACGGTCAGGCTGGCACAAAACAAGCTGACCACAGACTGGACCCATGACGGATGGGATGCTTCTGCCTGGGCAGATGACGACCTGACGGCGCCCACCTATGGACAGGCTCAGCTCCTTTACGCCCTTCATGACGGAAAGGACGAGGCGCTCCTACTGGCTCAGTCATCCGAAATCCCGCAACCGGCTATGACCCCGCCATCAGGTTCTCTTGCCGTCGCAAGCAGTTTGCCAAGCGATGAAGCAAGCGTCTTCATGGATGTGCGCGAGACCACGCCGGACGCAGATGAGATTTCCCTTCCCGAGGCCAAAGCGGCCATGCGCTGCGCCGTGCAGGAAGAATTTGGCTTAAGCGACGAGCAAACCCGTCTCATCGGCACGCAGGAAGACTATGACGAAGTGGCCGTGCGCTTTGTCACAGACCCAGCAGGCCGGCGCATGTGGGAGTTTTTTGTGGAACTGGATTTGGACGGCACCGCTTGCAGCATCGGCATCTATGTGAATGCGGCAAACGGCGAAATCGTATTGCTCGATTATGTCACCGGGGGAAACGGGTAATTCCCCAAAACGAAATGCGGCAGGACTCGCAAGCCATGCGGAGCCCTGCCGCACTTTCGTTATTCAAATTTCAAAATCCACCGCCAAAATGTCAAAAACTCTTGACATTTCCACGGTGTCATTGTATACTGCAAATGTCAAAAGTTTTTGACATATCATTCTTGCTTCACAGAGAGGAGGAAACCTGTCATGCCCCTTGGCGCAATGGTTTTTCTGGGCGTTGTGCTCGTCGTATTCGCCGCACTGGATCTGTTCATGCTGTTTTCCCTGCTCAAGCCCGGCGACGAGCGCAATCAGATCATCGTATGGAAGGCCAGCGCATTTACCCTGCTTGCCATGGTAGGTGCATCTGTGCTGGAGGTCATTGAAAACTTCATCCGTGCACAGCCCATGGCCATCAATCCCTTTGTTCAGCTGGAAATCGCCGCCATTCTCTACTTTGCCTCGCTGATGTATTACAAGCGGCAACATGGAGGGTGATATGCAAAACATCATCCGGGAAAGGCGCAAGGAACTCGGCCTGTCGCAAGAAGCACTGGCGCAGAAATGCGGAGTATCCCGCCAGACCATCAACGCGATTGAGAATAACAAGTATGATCCGACACTGTCTTTGGCATTTGCGCTGGCCAACGCATTGCAGCTCACCGTGGATACGCTTTTCACGCCATCCTGAGCTGACCAGATTCTCTGCATTTTCTACAAAGGGCCCGTTTCCGGGCCCTTTCAGCGTGTCGAAAAAGTCCGCCTACGGCGTCCTTTTCCGAGATTTACGCCGTTTCCCTCTCGCCCCCATGGGGCTCCCGGGCGGGAAACGGCGCAAGGAAACCTTGCTGCGCAAGCTTGCGAATCCGCCGC
>DVJV01000098.1 GCA_018716525.1 Candidatus Ventricola gallistercoris | reverse complement strand
GGCGGATGCGGAGGCCTTGCCTTGCAAGGTTTCCTTGCGCTGTTTCCCGCCCGGGAGTCCCGCAGGACGAGAGGGAAACAGCGTTCAACTCTCGGAAAAGGACGCCGTAGGCGGACTTTTTCGACACACTGAGGGCTGCGCCGGAACGCAGCCCTGCTTTTCTCATTTCGATGTGCTACGCTGTGACTTGTCACGCGCGCGCTTCAGCCTCTTCAGATGATGCCATTACCTGAAAACTGTCACACGGCATCAGTCATCATCAAACCGCGCATCCATGTAGGCGCGCACAATCTGCACGCACTTGTGCTCATCCATGTGCCCCGTATTCAGGCACAGATCATACAACGCTGCATCGTGCCAGAGCCTGCCCGTGAAATACTTGAAGTATTCCGCACGGCGCTTGTCGATCTTCTTGATGCGTTTTTCGGCATCCTCCAGGCTGAGGCCGTCCGTCTCCATCACGCGGCGCACGCAGTCCACAACCGGCGCCGTCACGAATACGTTGAGCACATTTTCCCAACCGCGAAGAATGAAGTTCGCACACCGGCCGACGATCACGCAATTGCGCGTGGCCGCAAGCTCGCGGATGATCTTTGCCTGGTAGCGGAAGAGATTCTCATTGGAGATGAAATCATCGCTGTCCGGCGGAATCACCTCTCCCGTGTACACCTCCCGGGCAATGCGCAGCAGCGGAACGCGCTTAACCTCATCGACCTGGCTAAACAACTCCTCGCTGATGCCGCTCTCGTCGGATGCAATGCGCAGGATCTCCCGGTCGTAATATTCATACCCCAGTTCCTTTGCAAGCAACCTGCCCATTTTTCTGCCTCCGCTGCCGTAGCTGCGGGCGATGGTGATGACGCGATTATTCACGATGATCCCTCCTGCCTGGTCTCGACGCGCAATCGTCTATCTACACCTAAATTATACCAGATTTCTGGCTAAAATCAACAGACATTCCCCACATTTTGCCCGCGCGTGTTCGCCCTTACAGCAGCGGCACGACATCCAAGAGGGAAGGCACCACAGCATTGCACAGCGCGCGCGTGGAATCATCCGGCTGCGTGTGTTCGGGAACCATCACGGTGAACAGCCCCGCGTCATGTGCCGAACGCACGCCGGAGGGCGCATCCTCCACAGCCATCGCTTCCTGTGGCGCAAGCCCTAGGCGCTTCACGGCCAATGCGTAGATATCGGGCGCAGGCTTTCCACAGGGCACCTGATCTGCGGTGACCACCGCGTCAAAATACGTCTCCGCCTGCACCATGCGCAGATACTTCCGGGCGCGCGCCTCCTGTGTAGCCGTGGCCAGTGCAATGCGCATTCCCCGGGCACGCACCGCATCGAGCAGGGGGATCATTCCGGGCATCGCCTGAACGCCGTGCACAGCGACATACTCCTCCATCAGCTTGCGCCGCAGCGCGCGGACACCCTCATAGTCAAACTCCGGGCAAACTTCCCGCCTGAGCAAAGGCCCGGCAACCGAAGCCGCCATGGCGCGAATCATGAGCGCATGGCGCTCTTCCATCGGATAACCCATCTGCCGGGCTGCTTCCACCCAGAAGCGCCGGTAGAGTTTCTCCGTGTCGATCAGCGTGCCATCCAGATCGAACACGATTCCCTTCCAGCGCGTGCTCATGCGTTCACCACGTGCACCGGTGCACCCGCCAGATACGATCGTACATTCTCCACCACGATGGCCATCAGCCGTTCCCGCGTCTGGCGGGGCGCCCAGGCTACATGCGGCGTGATCACCGTATTCGGCGCGTTCAAAAGGGGGTTGGCCGCATCTGGCGGTTCACTGCTGAGCACATCCGCCATGTAACAGCGCACGTGGCCGCTGCGAAGCGCCTGCGCCATGGCCTCCTCATCGACAAGCGGTCCGCGTGCCGTGTTGATCACCCGAACGCCAGGCTGCATTTTTGCCAAGGCCTCCCGGCCGATCATTCCCCTCGTCTCCTGAGTCAGCGGGCAGTGCAGCGTGATCACGTCGCCAAGAGCCAGCAGCTCATCAAGCGCCACAAAGCGTACACCGCTCCCCTCCAGACGGCTATGCGGCGTATACACCAGCACGCGCATATCCATCGCCAGCGCCATGCGCGCCACCGTCCTGCCAATGCTGCCAAATCCCACGATGCCCAGCGTCTTGCCGGCGATCTCCTCCATCGGCGCATCGTACAGGCAAAAATCCGGGCTCGACGTCCACATGCCACGCTTGACCAGCGCATCGTACTGCGCCACGCGGCTCACATCGTGCAGCAGCAGCGCCATCACGTGCTGTGCCACCGCCTGTGTGGAATAGGATGGCGCGTTGGTCACCACAATCCCTCTCTCCGAAGCCGCGGAAAGATCCACCACATTGTATCCTGTGGCTGTCACACCGATGTAGGAAAGATTCGCACAGGCTTCCATAACTTCCCGCGTGATGGGCACCTTGTTGGTCAGCACGATCTGCGCGTCCCCGATGCGCTCGGTAACCTGCTCCGGTGGCGTACGGTCATAGACGCTCAGCGTTCCCAAACTGCCCAGACTGTCAAAGGTCAGATCTCCCGCGCACAGCGCATGGCCATCCAGTACAACGATCTTCACCACATATGGCCTCCTTTGAACTCCGTTTTCTGCATAGCCTGGCTTCATCTCCCATTTTCTCCGCCAGGCGGCATGCCACACTGCTCATGCAGCGTGCTTCAAACCGTTCCATTTCCATTATACGACACCCCTGCCAGGCTTTCAACCTGCTGTGGCCGTTGACTTTTCGCCATCGACCTGATATACTGACAATACATATTATAATCTTTGAAAATGCGACATTTTTCATGGAGGTCTTCGCTATATGAAACGTTCGTTTTTCCTCTTTTTCGCGGCCGCTGTTCTGATTTTCTCCGTCGCGGCGGCTGAAGATCTGCCCGGCACCACGCCTGAAGGAGGTTCCCTGGTCTTTACGCCGGAAACCAGTGCCGAACCGGAAGACGCCGGCGCGCTGTCGCCGGAAACCACAACGCCCCCGGCTGAGATAAACGAGGGAACAATCCAGTTCGACTTCTCCAGCGTCGACAATCCGCAGGCAACTCCCGTGGCTGTCGATCCCATCGACAAGCCCACGCCCACGCCCCTGCCGACGCCCTCTTATTGGTATGAGACCTATGTCAACCAGACCATGGGCATCTCCTTCGATGTGCCTGGCACGTGGCTGCTCAACCCCAACACCAACCAGGATACGACGGTTCAGTTTGTGGAGCCCAAAAGCGAGATGATGGAGCCCGACGGCTACCAGACGCGCATGACCATTGAAAAGGTGAACACAGGCCTCCAGCAGAATGCCGCCGACGCGCAGACGCAGCTTGAATCCACGCTCACAGAGCTGGCCGCTAGCTTCACAACCTTCACCCCGGGCGAGATTGCCTCAGCCTCGATGGGCGATGCAAACGGCGCGTACTGCTATTACCGTGCCGAATACAACGACGGCACCAAGACCTACACCATGCGTGGTCGTATCATCATCGTGGCGCATGGCAATGCGCTGTATCAGGTGCGCATCACCACCCCGAGTAACTGGTATTCGTATTACGAATACGTGTTCCGCAAAGTGCGTTCGACGTTTGAATTTCTGACCTCCTGATTACTGTTATAGCTTCAAGAATGCGATTATGCCGACCAGTAAATTGCAAAGCGCCGCCGGAGAGGATTGCTCACGTTCCTCCCCGGCGGCGCTTTTTATATGGTTCCTCATCGTACTTGCTGCATCACCCGGCGCTTAGCAGCGAAGGCTTCCAAAGTATACCATGCTCCCGAAAGACCAGCCAGCACGTAAAATGGCGCGTATGCAAACAGATACCGGGCACGCGCTTCAAAAATCAACTCGAAGAGTGTCAGACCGATGATGGAAAGCTGAATGATCAGCAGCAGATCCAGACGTTGATCCTGCTGCAAGCATGCACGCCAGGCAAACCCACACAGCAGCGAACAGGCAAGCAGTCCCAGCCAGAGGATTTGAAAATAGGTCTCAAGCACCGGCACATGGGCGGGATCATCCGTGACGACCTGACGCTTAAGAAACGGGGAGATTACATTGTCCTTATCCTCGACAGTCTCCCGGAAAAACTGCCCTTCGATGCCCCAGGCAAATGTTCCATCCGCATAGTTGGTCAGCGTCTTCTTGGCCAGGTGGGCCGCAAGCCCCGTTACGCCGTACACGCTGAGGCGCTCTTTGATGACGGCCATCTGCACATCGGTGCGCTCTTTGGCGGTCGGCACGGAAACCGAGATCTGCTCATCCTCCATACAGTATCCGCCATTCGTCTTCTCTCACAGGCCCATCATGGCGAAGTGCAGCATGCCAATATTCAGCTCGGGATCAAGCTCAAACGGCGAGAGCGCCACCACCGCCTGTTGAAACGGCCCGACCATGGCCACGAAGGCCAGCCCCATGCCCGCCAGGCGCGTAAGCATCCGGCGAAACCGGCGCATGCAGAGCATCCGCAGAACCATGATCAGCACAATGGCAATGGTCACGATGACTGTCTGGGGCTTGATGAGGTATCCCAGCCCCGTCAGCAGGCCAATGCCAACATACCCTGCCAGGGGACTGCCCTCATAGCCAGGCGCGGTGACCTCCGCCAACAGGCACAAAATCGCGCTGGGAAAGATCAGCGCCATGCTGTCCGTATAGGGAATCATCAGCCAGGGCGACAGGCCCACAAACGCCGCATAGAGTACTGCGACCGCCCGGGCAAAC